>CAYIWL010000009.1:1467-23594 GCA_964367085.1 Candidatus Woesearchaeota archaeon | reverse complement strand
AAGAAACCTACTAATCAATTTTAGTCAACACAATAGGCTTGTCTGCAACCATAACAGTGTGCTCTGCCTGGCTGACTTTTACTCCAAATTCCTCGACGAGTTCAGGATATCTATGGATTAATCCCTGTTGCTCAAGAATTCTAAATCCATTATTTAATTTAAACTCATTCAAATTTCCATGCAGCCAATCTTTTGAAAATGGCAATCCCTTGAATCTTTCATATATATGATCAAGAACATCTCTTCCAACCCTCACACTTTTTAGATCATGAATTCTATACACCCCACCTAATTTTCCTTCTTCGACTTTTCCGCTTCCAGTGCTTGCAAACGGCTCGACAGCAAAAACTTTTCCCTCTTCCAAAACAATTTCACTTTTATTATCATAATTTGGAATGATCATTCCTGCATGCAGATTCCATTGCTCGACTTCGTGCCCACTAAGATTCCTTATGGGATTGAAGCCATATCCGACGATTATTTCTTCTACAGCCCTTCCAATTTCTCTAAGTTTAACACCTGGACGCATCATGCTAATCGCTTCCCTTAGTGCATCCTTGCTCGCTCTTATCAATTCTAGATCATCATCGCCGCCAAGATTGATACTCAAGGCATTATCTCCAATAAATCCATCGACATGCACCCCCACATCTAATTTAACTAAGTCCCCTCTTTTGAATACTTCCTCGCTTTCATTTCCTGCATAGCAGTGGGCTGCTTTATTGTTCAAAGAAAGTTGGACAGGAAAAGCCAGTTTAGCTCCTTGCTTAAAAACAAAATCTTCTGTTTTTTTTGTAACCTCTTGTAATAAAACTCCCTCTTTTACTAATTTCTTGCCAAACACCAATGACTCAGCAGCAATTTTTCCTGCTTTTTTATAGTCCTGCAAGCTCATGAAGCTCTTACTTCGCAACAATATATTTAAACCTATCTTTCAACAATTTATATATGAAAGGTTTTATACTCTACCCAACTTACAGGATAATCAATGGCAAGCCGCATGTTTTATTATTCGGGAAGTTAGAGAACGGGCAGTCATTCCTCACAATTAATTCATTCAGGCCTTATTTTTATATCAAAGAATCAGATACCTCTTCCCTGCCTAAAGAATACGAATTCACAAAAACTAATTTCAAGAACTTTAATGAGGAAAAATTGGTAAAAATCTATACAGAAGAGCCGTCTGATGTTCCGCAGCTTAGAAAATATCTTGAAAGAAGCGGAGTCGAATGCTACGAGGCAGATATTAGATTTGCATATAGATTTCTTATCGACAACGACATAAAATCTGCAATAGAAATTAAAGAGGAAAATTACGAGCAGAACGAATACGTTGATAGAATTTATTATGGGCCGACGATAACCCCTGCACGTTTCACTCCAGTTCTAAACGTTCTGTCGATAGATATAGAAACATCAACCGACGGAAAAAAACTTTATTCAATCTCCATGTATTCTGAAAACTTCCAAAAAGCATTAATTGTCAGCAAGAAAAAAGTAAAAAATGCAGTTGTTTTCAAGGATGAAGAATCTCTTCTTGAAAAATTCAAGGAAATAATCTTGGAAGAAGACCCGGATGTTATAACTGGTTGGAGCGTTATTGATTTTGATTTAAATTTCTTGAGAGAAAAATTCAAGGAGAACCGTATCCCGTTTGCACTTGGAAGAACAAACCAGCAATGCAAGATAAAATTAGAATCGGATTTCTTCAAAACGTCAAAATCGGATTTCCAGGGCAGGTTAGTCCTAGATGCAATCAGTCTGCTAAAAGGATCATTCATTCAGCTTGAAAATTATAAATTAAGCACGGCAGCTTCGCATTTTCTAAAACAAGAAAAACTTATTGACGACTACAACAAGGCAGAAGAGATAGAATCCATGTACAAGAAAAATCCCGAAAAACTCATAGAGTACAATATGAAGGATGCGCAACTAGTTTTGGATATTATCAAAAAAACAAAAGTTTTGGATCTGACAATACACCGCTCGCTTCTTACTGGAATGCCGCTAGACAGAGTTAGTGCATCTATTGCATCATTTGATTCTCTCTACTTAAGAAAATTAAAGGAAAGAAACTATGCAGCCCCTTCAGTGAGCTTCAGGAACAAAGAGATGAGAATCACTGGCGGCTATGTGATGGATTCAATTCCTGGGATCTACGAGAATATAATCATCCTTGATTTCAAATCGCTATACCCTTCAATAATCAGGACATTTAACATAGACCCATTAACCTTTGTCGGGAAAACCCCCGGAAAAAATCTGATTATCGCCCCTAATCGAGCAGCATTTAAGAAAGATCCGGGGTTACTTCCGGAGATTATCTCTAGCTTGATGGAAGAAAGGGAAAAAGTGAAAAGAGAAAAAGATGAACTTACTTCGTATGCGATTAAAATCCTCTTAAATTCCATGTTCGGAGTAACTGCAAACCCTTCTTTTAGATTTTTCAACACTGACATGGCAAATGCAATCACTCATTTCGGGCAATTCTTGATTAAAATGACTGCAGAAGAAATAAAGAAAAAAGGATATGATATCATCTACCAAGATACAGACTCAGTTTTCATAAAATCGGGAATAGATGAATATGAAGATGCAGAAGTTGAAGGAAGGAAGCTGGCAGTTGTCATAAATAATTTCTTTGAGAAATACATTGAGAATACATACGGTGTGAAGAATCATTTAGAACTGGAATTTGAAAAAGTGTATAAAATGTTTATCATGCCGAAAATCAGAAGCGCAGAAGCTGGAGCTAAAAAAAGATATGCAGGTCTGAGAGTTATCGACGGCAAAGAAAAAATAGAATTCACTGGAATGGAAAGTAGAAGAAGAGACTGGACAGAGCTTTCGAAAAAATTTCAATATGAACTGCTTGACAGGATTTTTCACAAAAAGGAGATTTCTGACTACGTTAAGAAATTCATAAGCGAGGTTAAAGAAGGAAAATATGATGATATGTTAATCTACAGGAAGTCTTTAAGGAAAAACCTGAAATCATATCAAGTGAAAAGCCAGCATCTTAAGGCCGCATTAAAACTAGATAAAATAAGCTCAAACATAATAGAATATGTAATCACCGAGGATGGACCGGAACCATTACAAAACAGGAAGCATAAGATAGATTATAATCATTATATCAACAAGCAGCTAAAACCTATAGCAGATTCAATCTTAGTTTTCTACAATAAAAAGTTTGACGATATGATTAAAGGAAACAAGCAGACCACGTTGTTCAATTTTTAAATCTAATAAAAATCAAGAACTTTTTTTATCTTCGGAAGACTGCATTCATCTGGCTTGAATAAGTAACAATCTTTCCAGTCAAAATACCCGCACCTAAATTTTTCCAGCGGAATTTTAGCCCGCTTGCTTAGCATCAGTGCATAGAAATAAACTTGGGTTGCAGCAAATTTTTCTAAGTTTGCATTTGGCTTGTAATCCAGCACCCATATTTTATTGTCTTCAATCCTCAGCAGATCAATATGTCCTGTTAACGGATCACTTGTCATGAATAAGCTTTGATAGAACTCGGCTTCATCCGCTTCAAGCCACAGCGGAACCTCAGCAGCAATTGTCTTATTATCATTTTCCAGCATAAACACCTGGACTTGAGAATGAGCAGTGTCATATCTTTCACTATATCTTTCAAGCCCGAGTCTTGTCCAATCGCACAAATCATGGTTTTTAACAGATTTCAAATCTAGATTTTCAAGCTTAAATTTCAATGCAGAACTTCTTGGTCCTACTCGGAAATAATCATGAGGGCATTGCTCAAACATAGATTCCAAGTATCCTTTTAATGGAAAAAGATTATCCTTGCACAGCTCGCTTAATTTTATTGCATGAATTCTGTAATGATACCATCCGCCTTTATGATCAAAACTAGCATGCCTTATCACCATCTTTTTAACATCAAAAAGAATTTGAGAAAATGCTTGGATATAAAGCTTTTGAATAAATTTAAAAATTCTCTTTGTTTATCTTTTTATATGGGAGTTAAATTGCCTGGGATACTGCCTGTAAAAATAATTAGCTGGGATGATTTGAAAGATAAGAAGATCGGGGTAGATGCTTCAAACACATTGTATCAATTCCTATCAAGCATTCGCCAGCAAGACGGCACACCATTAATGGATTCAAAAGGAAGAGTAACTTCGCATTTATCTGGAATATTTCATCGCAACTTAAACCTGATGCAAAAGGGCATGAAGCTTTGTTATATATTTGACGGAAAACCGCCAGAATTAAAATATCAAACGCAGAAGGAAAGAAGGGAAAGAAAGGAAAAAGCATATGAAAAATATAAGGAAGCAAGGCAGGAAGACGATGTTGAATTAATGCACAAATATTCTAAACAAGTTACTTATCTTAATAATGAAATGGTTGAAGAATCTAAAGAATTGATAAAGGCAATGGGTATGCCAATAATACAATCGCCAAGTGAAGCAGATGCACAAGGGGCATTTATGGTTGAAAAAAAAGATCTGGATTATTTTGCAACAAGTGATGCGGATGCATTGATGCACAATTGCCCGAGGTCAATTCCAAACTTAACTTTATCGCAAACAAGAAAACTACCGGGAGGAAAATTTGTTTATATCCAACCCCAGATAATCGAGTTGAAAGATGTGCTAGATCATCTAGGAATTAATCAAGATCAGCTGATTGTTATGGGAATTTTAACAGGAACAGATTATAATAGAAAAGGAATTCCTGGAATTGGCCCGAAGAAAGCTCTTGCGCTGGTCAAGCAGCATAAAAATTTCGACAAATTATTTTCAGAGCTAAATCCAGATTTTAACTGGAAGCAAATATTTGCAATCTTTAAGTCAATGCCAGTAATGAAAAATTATCAGCTGAAGTGGAATGCACTCGATGAAAAAAAAGTAAAAGAGATTTTAGTTGAGCAACACGATTTCTCAGAAGAGCGGATAAATAATCTATTGAAAAAATTTAAAGACGATAAAGAAGAAAAGAAGCAAAAAGGATTGAAAGATTTTATGCGTTAATTTTGCCAAAACTTTTTTTGACTATGTTTTTTTGAGACTTCTAAGACTTTTTCTCGAATGGACACTAACAATTTACCGATTTCCAGAAGTTTTCTTTGAAATGATACGAGATCATTATATTTTGGATGCCTTGAAACTGTTGCAGAAAATGCACCGATTGTATTAATCCTCGTACCTAGCCTACTAATCCATCTTAAACCAGCAAGATTTTTGTTCGCAGAATCCATGGCTCTTTCAAGTCGGTCCCCGAGGTCTAACAAGGTTCTTGCCTTATTTCTATCGACGTCTCTTAATTTAGCTGCCAAAATCTTTAATGGACCAATGATTTTGTTAGGGCTAGAAAGGATATCAAATGAATGGGAATTCTTCATTAACATAAATCCAACAACTGCAGGGTTTTCTACAACACTCTGTTCGAATATTTTTGTTGCCATTAGATTAATTCCTCCAGTTCATCCAAAACATTTCTTGCAAGAGGTCTCAATTCATCCTCATTATCTTCTCCAGCTTCTCTTTCTCCTCTTTGTCTTTCATCTCTTCTACCTGCAGCTCTCCAAGCTCCTTGACCAAAACCACTAAGTGCGCGAACTAGCTCAACAATAAACATAATAATGGCAAATACAAATGCAATTATTGTTATCCAATCCATAATATTAAAAAATGCTCCTTGAACAGTTGCGTTAGCTATCATGCCTCCTATCTCGGAAATAACAATAAATGCTATGAAGAATCCAAGTGCCTTTAATCCATGTTCTGCCCTGCTCTCAGCCTCTCTGGTAAACAGCCAGTAAAGAAGTAAGAATAAAATTAATACGCCTACAGCAGCAGAAATAAGTCCTGGGATAAAATTAACGATATAGTTATCAATAAAGCTCTGAGGAAGTAAAGCAGCACCTAAGAGTGCAATGATTCCAGCAATAACATTTCCTTTACCTTCAAGTCTATTTCTAAGCCCGGCACCATAAGATAATAAAAAGTAAAACAGAATTACCAAAATCAATTTTATGAAGAATACGTTTGGGGTTGGAGATAAAAGATCAAAAACCGGTTTAGCAAAACCGTCTGTAATCAAGGATATTACCAAACTAATTTTTTCATTTAAATCCTGAGCACCTATTACAGCTCCGGTTATTGCGTTGAGATTTTCGCTATTTGTTGTGAATGCAACTAATCCCATGAGGACCAATAAAGCAATCAGCAAAGTTTTTTCAGTCAGAGGAATATTTCTCACAGCAGATCCAATCCCTAAAATTTTTTTGAAAGAATCTAATATTCCAGATTTTTTAGAATCACTTGTTGCTGCTTTCTTCATTCTGGAACTCTTGCTCAGCCTCTTTTTTGCCATCATATCAAATAAACATCCATCTATATATAAACTTTTTTATAAAGAATCTATTTCTGATAGGCTCTTGATTAGGTCATCCAGTTCTTTGTCTATGTCCTTAAGCTTTTTATTCAAATCGCCAAAATAGCCCCTGTCCAAATTATTAGTTACATGCCATGAACTCAATTGCCCTCTTAATCCTCTTGCTACTAGATGGAATTGTTCTAGGTGATGTCTAAGCTCGTCATATTCTCCTGAAACTTTTGAAACGATGCTTGCAACTTTGCTTTTCTTTTTTCCTTTAGATCCTTCCAAGATTCTTACAAGCCTGTTGACATGAGAATAAATTGAATGTGCAGTTGTAGGCCCGACTATGTTAAGCCTGTCTGGACTTCTTTTCAATTCAACAGCAAGCTGATCTGCATTATTGCTTAAATTGTGGATGTGCTCTCTGACATTGTTTAAACTTCCTATCAATTGACTGGCAAGACCTTTTGCATTTTCATATTCATCTTTTTCTTCCATCCTTCTTTTCTTTTCTATTTTTTCTTCTTTCTCTCTTTTTCCTTCTTCCGTTTCTTTAAAGCCCATATACAATCTATGAACAAATAATATCAGTGCAAGAATAATTCCGAAAGTAACTATCAAGCTTGTTAGTGTTTGAATAAATCCATAATTGAAAGCGTAAACAAACTGATCGTGCAGCTCGCTAAAGACGATTATTAAGATAAAAAACAATAGTGCTGAAACCAGGTTTACAGCTTTGTTATCTTTATTGTCGGCACTCCATTTGTATAAATAGTAAATTGGGAAGGCAACTGCAGCAGCCAATAGTAAAAATCCGACACCGCCACCAAGCAAGTCTCTGAATAGAATGTCCAGCAGATGCTCTGGAATAAAAACTACGGAAAACAAGGCAAGAATAGCCGCAATTACTTTGGCAAATTTGGGATGCATTCCCCGGTTTCCAAAAAAATTCTTGAAGATGTTTGAAAAAACTAAATACAGGACAAGTATTAAAGCCAGTTTTACAGCACTATAAAAATTAAACTCAATCGCGTTGAATATAGGACCGACAATGCCACCAAAGACAATATCAAGAGCAGTGCTTATTGCATTCGATACACCACTTCCCGCCCCAAATCCTCCACCAGCAGGTGCAGACCTTCTCCCAAACTGGAAATCAAATCCGAAATCCTGTGCAAATACATCAATACTTAATAAGCAAAGAATGAATACAAGAACAAACCCTCTTTTTTTAAGCATCAAATCACCTTTATTTTAATTGCTTTAGAATCTATATAAACATTTTGGTAAATTTTATAAAGAAGAAAACTCTGCTAAATTTATGACTATACAAAAATACAATGATACTTTAGAAATGTTTCAGAGGAAGTTAGGCATACACATAGAAGCAAAGCTCAAGGTAGATGATAGAGTAAAAAATGCAGTCTTAGTACAGGATAAGATTAGATCTAAAGTTAAAGGATGGAATGGAACATCAGAAATCAGAAAATGGAGAGACAGAAAAGCAAGCTAGCCTTTTAGTCCTCGACACTTCTGTTGTTGTTAAGTGGTTCTCTCAGGAAGAATATACTGACAAAGCACTAAAGATAAGAGAGAGATTTTTGAATGGTGAGGTAAATATTATCGTACCAGACATACAGATTTATGAAATTGCCAATGCTTTGAGATATAATAAAATTTTTAATAAAGCTGAAGTAAAAGATTCTGTTAAGAGCCTGATTGATCTTGGTTTAACTATTTTTATTCCAACAAAAGACGTCATTGAAAGAGCAATTGAAGTATCTTTTAAGTTCGACATTAGCTTTTACGATGCATATTTTGTTGCTTTAGCGGAAATATTAAACTCTATTTTCATCACAGCGGATATAAAACTTTATAATAAGCTAAAGAACATATCATTTGTTAAATTTCTAGGAGACTTTGAAATATGAAACTCCCATCATCATATGATATCATCGGAAACATAGCAATACTTTCAGAGAAAACAAAGAACGCAGATAAAGTCGCTAAAACTTTATTAAAAAATTTCAAGAATCTAGAAACAGTTGCAATAAAGACAGGAATTCACTATGGAAAATTCAGGCTGCAGAAAACAAAGATACTTGCTGGAAAGAAAACAAAAACCACCTTGCATAAAGAGAATAGTTGCATATTCAAATTAAACATTGATCAGACATATTTCTCTCCTAGGTTAGGCAGTGAAAGATTGAGAATTGCAAGATTGGTAGAAGAAGATGAAACTGTTTTAGTAATGTTTTCAGGCATTGCTGTTTATTGCATTGAGATTGCTAAATTATCGAGAGCAAGAGAAGTTTTCGGAGTTGAAATAAATCCGGCAGCGCATAAATTTGCACAAGAGAATGTTAGATTAAATAAGGTTTCAAATGTTAAATTGTTTTTAGGCGACGTTGAAAAAGTTTTGCCGAGAATAAAAAAATCTTTTGACAGGATTATCATGCCCCTTCCAAGGGATGCAGAATCCTACTTAGATGTTGCAATCAAAAAAATAAAAAAAAATGGAACAATACACTTCTATGATTTCCAAAGAAGAGAAGAGATTCCAAAAAAATCGATAGAAAAAATAAAAAAACATTGCAATCCAAAGATTCTAAACATTGTTAAAGTCGGGCAATATTCTCCTGGGAAATTCAGGATCTGTGTTGATTTTAATACAATAAAGTAACGCCAGCGCCGAATTTTATTCCTCTGCTTTTATTCTCATCAAAGAAATGGTCGTACCCAGCTTTAAAAAATCCAGATAGATTTTCTCTTTTTCCAAACTTGCCACCAATGCAGAATTCTCCATAAACTCCATGCAAATTCTGTCGGTCAACAAAGGTTGTATTTTCTCTCCTGGAGCCTTTTTTGTCAGTGGTTTGAAAAACATTATTTGCTTCTGCAGCAACGCCTCCGATTCCAAAGTACATCCAAGGCCTGCCGACTCTCAATCCAGCATAAAATCTTGCTAATTCGGATCCTTCTCTTTCTCCTTCCAAAACTTCTCCATTACGGGAATTAAACCAACCCTCTCTTGTTTCTGTTCTTTCATATCCTTTCTTGCTAAAAAATCCGAATCCGCTTCTAAACCCAATATCTTCATTGCCGTAATCTCCTTCAATCTCAACCCCATAAGGAATACCGCTTAGTCCAATTACATCGCCAAAAGGACTGTATCCTGCCAAGCTTCCAGAAAAAGAAAACTTTTCTTCAGCATTAGCTTTTTGGCTTAAAATTAGCAATCCAACTAATCCGGCTAGTCCAACATATTTAGCAATCTTGGTTTTCATATTATTAGTATATTACCACTTAAAAGTAAAAAACTTAATTTATAAAACTTTCTATCAAAGCGAATTTAAGACCTTTTCCAGACCTTCTATGTTTTCGTCTTTGATAATTCCATTTCTTAGGACGCTTTTTTTTATGTCGTTTAATTTTTTTACTTGAGAAACAAATCCTTTCCCTTCAATGAGACTTTTCAATAACTCTATCTGTATGGAAAGACTATGCAAATCTTCCTTATTCAGGACTTTGCCTTTTTTTGCTGAAACCCTACTGATGAAGCTTTTGAAGTTTTCTTCTATTTTATCTAGCGAAACCATATTGTAAAAGGCAATTCTTAAATATATAAAAACCTTCTGAAAGCTCGCTATGCATCCGTTATTAAAAAAGCTAGAGCATTTTACTGATCGGGTTATTCCCTATTTGCTTGTTCTTCTTGGAGTTGTACTGGTTATAGAATTCTTTTTTAAAAACATCGCCCAAAAATATTATTTGTATATTAATTTTGCAGATGCAATTATTATTCTTTTCTTTGTATTGGATTTGGCGTTTAAATTTAACAGGGTCAGAAGGTTAAAACTTTTTTTAAAAAAATATTGGCTTGATGTAATTGCTGTTTTTCCATTTTTCCTGCTTTTCAGGCTTTTTGAAGAAATATTTGTTTTATTCAGATTGAGTCCGGAGTTAACAGAAGGGCAGAGGTTTTTTCACATTGGCCTTGAGACAGAGAAGCTTGCAAAAGAGGAAATTGCATTGAGGGAGATAGCGGAATTGCAGAAGGAAACAAGACTAGCCAGAACAGAGCTCTTTGCAAAATATTTCCGACTTCCAAGGCTGATAAAAGTTTTTCCTTTCTATGAAAAGCCGATAAAGAAAGAGATCAATGTTATTGAAGACGATATTGAAAACGATATTAAAAAACTTAAAAGGAAAAAAAGCAGAAAGGTGAAATCAAAAACAAAAAATCTAACTATTAAATAATGATAACATATAGGAAGATTTAAAAATGGTATTTTTCTAATCTTAAATTATGAATTTGGAAATAAGATTAGGAAAAGAACCGGAAAAGGCACTAGACATTTTGAGGGTACTCGCTTCCCCATTGGATTATTCTATTCACGAAATTGAAGATAGAAGAATTGATGCCCAGGTTAAACCAACTCCAGTCAGATTAAATCCAGAGAATTTTGTTTTTTTAGAAGCAGCGAAAAGAGGAAATTATGAGTATCCTGACTTGATGGTGAGCATGTATAATTTAGCAACAGAACATATTGGAGATTTATCGACAAAGCTAGATTTTATTCCTAAAGACACAAGTAAAACAAGTGATGGAATCCCTTACATAGGAATGATCAATCACCAACAGGCAAATGATTTAGTAATAGGCGCTGGCTATTATCCTCTAAACCTAAGATTATTTGCAGACTTTCTGAGAATGGTAAGGGAAGGGGCTTATGAAAACAAAGATGTTTTTGATGCAAAAGGTCAAAAAATAAAATCAGAAAGATTAAGATTTATTGATGAGGAAATAACTAAAGTAAGAAGCCCTTACAGAGGGAGATGGGTTTCTGATAAATATGAAGAAAGAGAAGATGGAGTGTATGTCTCTTTTTATGTGATGAGAAATATTGTAGATGAGGGATTAGATGAAGGTACTTTGATGGAAGATAGGATTCCAGGCATAAATATGGATTCTTGGATTAAGAATCCGGTAAATCAGGGAAATCCAAATAAAAAAGTGACTGGAGGAAGTTTATATTACTGGATGCCGGGAGGTGGGGCTGTCGCGAGGTTCGGGGCGGATTCCGACAGGGCTTACCTGGTTTGCGATTGGAATCCTCAGTTCTCGTTTGCCTCGCTCGGGGTACAATTCTGCGCCAAAGGCGCACGCTTTGAAAATTGACTAGAATCAAAATCCTAATTCTAAACTTTTCTTTTTCTTTACAGCACTTGGCTCGTCTCCCCCATGCCAGCTCAGCTTGGGACGGACTTTTATCGGATAAACTCTTTCGGAAACATCATCTAAAACAACTGCAGCACCTTTTTCCTTCGGCAGATCATTAATAGCTTCAGTTAATCCTTTTTCCATGTAGCTTTGCATCATTGCGTTTAATGCATCAACATCTTGCTTTGCAGTTACTCGATGGCAGATCACAATATCGCTTTGAGTTAAAACATCGTCATGAACTTTCGCTGGCTGTTGAGTGGCAAGCACTAGACTAATCCCTGGTTGCCTTCCTTCTCTCAGTAAAGAGATTAGTGCATCAGTAGCTGGCGTTTTCTTTTCTTTTGAAAGGAACTGGTGTGCTTCGTCTAAAAATATCCATAACAAAGGCAATTTACTTTTATTCTCTTCATCTTTAAAAATGCTATAACCTTTCTCTATGCTCTCAACTTCCTCTTTTTTTCTATAGATAATCCTATCAGCTAATAATTTATTGCAGACAATTCCAGCAACAAGAGATTTTATGTTCCAGTCTCCTGAGATTTGACTATAGGCACTAAGGTCAATAACATTAACCCTTCCTCGATCAGCAATCTTGCTAAGCTCGACAGCATCCTCATCAAACAACCCCCATGTATTTGCAGCTATAAACAGCCCTTGTACTCTATCTTTAATTCTCTGCTCAGATTTTTCATCGTCCTCTATCTCATTCAGTATATCCTTTATTGAATAATCCCCGCTCAGTCTTTTTATCACTCTTGAAATTAAAACTCCGTCATCGCTGTTTACTTCTAGACCAAAAACACCACACCAGTCAGCAGCATTCAGCAGTTTGGGTTGTAGTGCAAATTCATAATCCGCAGGAATCCCTTCATCTTTATAATCTTGGAAATATCCTTTAGGAACAAATAAATCAATATCGAAACCTTTTCCTTGCAAACCCCATTCTTCAAGTAAAGCTTCATCTTTTTTATTTTGGTACTTCATCGTCCAAAAAATTCCCATAGTATCGAAGATAATTATACTCATGTTGTTTTTTATTTCTTCAGGGAAATCCAAAATGGATTCACACATTACACCCATACTGTATGACTTTCCAGAATTTCTTTTGCCGCAGATTAATATTACATGATTTCTTGCAACATCCAGATAGATATTATTTGCAAGGCTGGTAACTCTCCCCATTTGCACATAAGTCCTTCCTAGAAAAACAGCTGCTTCTTTTCCAAAGCTCTTTTTATCTTTTTCATCTCTTCCTATAACAATGTCATAAGCCATGAGAATTATTTCTTCAGATACCTTCTTAAGCCAAATGCAATTAAAGAGCCCAGAAGAATCCATCCGATTAGCGGGATAAGCCTGTCAAGTATTGCTATACCTGGCTGAAACACAACGAGATAGCTCCCAATGCTTTTTGCTCCTTCTTTTGCAGGGACAGCAGATAAAATCTCAATTATATTTTTGAACAGTAAAATATAAACAGCGACTATCAATAAAGATACAAATCCGTTGATTGCGGGGCTGTTCTCGAAAATTTCCTTTACAAGCATCCTAACCATTGGCAGGATAAATATGATTACAATATAAGCAGCTACAATAGAAAATACAATGCTCAAAATTGCAGTAACAGTTGTTTCAGTGCTCAATTATTAATCACCTTTATTTATAGAAGTAAAACCTTTTATTTAAATCTATCGCTATCTTTTTAAACCTTATTTTCCACAACATGCATCATGATAAAGAATCAGATAAAGACAGTTTTATTCCTTGGAATCCTATCCGGGCTTTTGTTATTAATAGGGAGGCTTATCGGAGGGGCACAAGGATTAGCAGTAGCCTTGGTATTTGCTATATTGATTAATATTGGGAGTTATTTTTTTTCACACAAATTAATACTTTTAATGTACAGAGCAAAAGAAGTTTCAAAAAATGAAAACCCAGAATTACATGAAATGATTGAAGATATCTGCAAAGAAGCAAATATTCCGAAGCCAAAAATTTACATTGTCCCGACGGAAGCTCCAAATGCATTTGCAACTGGCCCGAATTATAAAAAGTCTGTTGTGGCAGTAACACAAGGGATCTTAAAGTTGCTTTCTAAAGAAGAGCTGAAGGGTGTTTTAGCCCATGAAGTGGCGCACATAAAAAACCGGGATATGTTAATCTCGACAATAGCAGCTACGATAGCATCAGTTATTACTTATCTTGCACATATGGCTCAGTTTGCAGCTATATTTAGTGGAACATCTAGAGACGATAACGAAGGCGGGACAAACATATTTGGCTTGCTATTTTTGGCAATTTTAGCACCAATAGCAGCAATGTTAATCCAATTAGCAATCTCAAGAAGCAGAGAGTATATTGCAGACGAAACAGGAGCAAGGTTAATTAAGAAATCAGAGCCATTAGCAAGAGCATTGGAAAAATTAGAGGCAGGAGCAAAGCATAATCCATTAGCATTAGGAACAGAATCAACAAACAATCTTTTCATTGTAAATCCTTTCAGGGGAAGAGGTCAGAGTTTCATCCATTTATTTTTAACTCATCCGCCGACAAGTAAAAGAACAGAAAAATTAAGGGCACTGAATATTTAAATTCATTCTTCAACTTTTTCTAATTTCCCAAATTTTCCAGCGCTTAATTGCCTTTCTCCCTGATATTCCCCGCAATAGCCGTTTATTATCCTAACCTTATCCCCAACTTCTACCCTGTCCACTTCCTCGTTCCATAAGGTAAGTTTTATCTCGCCAGAATCATCTTTCAATACAGCATTGCATACTTTTCCTTTTTTCCCGAATTTATCAAAAGACTTAGGCTCGTCTTTTTCAATGATCTCACCTTCAACATTTAGTTTTCCCTGATTTGCCTGTATCCCGCTAATATTCATTAAACATTCCCCCTTAACCATTTAATTTCATCATCATCTAATTCTAATTCATCTACAATTTTGTCGTCTTTTAAAAAGTTAACTAAAATTCCAAAATCCTTGTAAACTTTTTTTGAAGAGCTGTGCGTTATTTTTGCAAGTTTTTCAGCTATGGACTTTCTTTTAGAATTCCTGTTTTTTGCAATCCACATTTTGAGTATTCTTGAGGGTCTTTTATACTGAACAAATCCGTTTTTCTTCTCATCCTTGCTCAATGCAATACCTGCACTCATCAATTCACTTTGATAGACCATAAGTCTATAGTATTGCCTTCTCAAAATTCTGCCTCGATAAACATCAGCTTTGCTCAAAACGTTGTAGGCCCTTATTAAATCTTTTCCAGAATATTCTTTGTCAAGATTCTCGTCAAGCCATAAAAATATTTCATCGAGATCTTCATCGGAGTCAGAAAAGGCATTTATCAAAATATTAGCATCCTTGCTTTTGAAAACAAGTCTTAAGGTTTCCTCAATGTTTTTCGCATATTCTCTCTCAGAAGTATCTGCATTAATTTTCCCGTCGACAATGCTTCCTGCTAGATCCAATAAGCTGGCGCGAACATCCCCATTGTTTTTTCTCGCAAGATTTTTCAATTGCTTTTCCTCAAATTTAATTTTATTTTTTTCGCAAAGGTTTTTAAGGAGTTCAAAAATTTGGAGATAGTCCACGTATCTAAATTCAACAAGGTCGCATTTTTTCCTCAGTGTGCTGAACTTGGAATCGGAAACATCATTCGCAGTCAGAATAATTTTATGCTTGCTGTCGCCTATTATCCTGCTCAATTCAGCTAGACCGCCATAATCAGATCTTCCTGAAATTCCATCTACCTCGTCAATAAGAATTAATTTTTTCTTTCCGAAAAGGCTCTGCTGCTGCGAAGCTATTCCTATTATTTTTTTAATATTTTCCTTATTTCTCAAATCGCTTGAATTAAGCTCAATAATTTCGAGATTTTTTTCTTTTGCTAGTGCATATGCTGAAGAAGTTTTTCCTACTCCGGTTGGTCCATGAATCAATAAAGGTTTTTTTACAGGGCTATCAACCCAGGCAGAGATTTTTTTTGTATCCTGCCCTATTATTTCATTAAGTTTTTGAGGATTTTTTATTATCATCTTTCATTTTTCATAAAGCTGGCTATCAGTGCTTCAAGCTGGACATATTCATCGCTGCCTTCAACCATTCTGAATTCAATTTCACCGCATTTGTCAACGAGCTCAATTTTTTTGTTGTCTGGGATTTTTAGATTCCAAATCTCACCTTGTATCTGTTTAATAATATCTAATCCGCTTAAGCCGTGTTTCAGCATAACATCTAGCAGTTTTTCCTTGGCATGTGAGAATTTTCCGTCGACTGCAAACTCAAGTATCTCTTTGATTTCTTTCGGTTTGGCAGCGCTTACAATCTCATAAACTAATTCTTCTGTTATCTTTTTGTCGATAATGTTGCAGCTCTGCATTACATTTTCTAGTCTTCTTGCATCTCCCGAAGAAACATATACAAGTGCGTCTCTCGCTTTCTCATCAACTTTTAATTTTTCTTCTTTAGAAATCCGGTCAATGATTTTATTTATTTCCTCCTTACTAAGCGGCTTAAACCTAAAGATGGTGCATCTGCTCTGAATAGGATCCAAGATCCTTGAAGAATAATTGCATGAAAGTACAAATCTGCAAGTGCTGGAATATTGTTCCATAGTCCTCCTTAAAGCCTGCTGAGCATCTCTAGTTAAGGAATCGCTTTCATCTAAAAGTATTATCTTGAAGGGGGCATTCCCAATGGATTTGGTTCTCGCAAAATCTTTTATAGTATTCCTCACAACGTCTATTCCTCGGTCATTGCTCGCATTTAATTCCAAAAAATTATCTCTCCAGTTCTCTCCAAATAGTTCTTTAGCTATGACTAAGGCAATCGTAGATTTCCCAACCCCCGGAGGGCCAGCTAATAACAAATGAGGTATGTTCTTACTTTCAACAAAGGCTTTTATCCTTCTAACAATCACTTCCTGCCCGATGATGTCTTCAAACTTTCTCGGCCTGAATTTCTCTATCCAGATGCTTGAATCCTGCATGAGTAAAAATCCAAAAACAAACTTTAAATAAATTTGTGTGTTTCAGTTAAGTATGCACTGTTACTGTCAAAGTTGGAAAAGTATTTAAATTTCAAGGGAAAAACATATTGAATGGTGATTGAAAGCTTAGTGAATCCCGCTAAGGCAGAGGGCCGGCCGTGGGAAATGCTTTTCCTTGGTTTCTTGTATGCATCTATTGCAGTTTTCCTGAGCTTGTGGATATTTCACGATTATGCAAGTTTGGTTATGGTCTTTTTAACTGTATTTGCCAGCATCCCAGTTGTTTATACGCTTATTGCAATTGAAGAAAAAAAAGATACAAGCGATAGAAGTGAAAGATTACTATTGAAAGAGCACGGTAAGGCATTGGCAGTTTTAATGTTTATGTTTTTGGGATATACAATCGCTTTTTCTTTGTGGTTTGTCGTCCTTCCTGAAAGTACTGTTTCTAACATGTTTAATGTCCAGCTGGAAACTATAAGAAGCATAAATGCAGGCGCAGTAACGAGTTTTAGCACAGGAACAGGTTTTGTGATGCAGATATTTAGCAATAATATTAAAGTCATGATCTTCTGCATTATGTTTGCTTTCTTATTCGGGGCAGGCGCAATTTTTATTCTAACATGGAATTCATCTGTCATCGCCGCAGCAATCGGAACTTTCATTAGAAATAATGTTGCAAGCTATGCCGAAGCAGCTGGTCTTGGGAAACTCACAGGATATTTTCATGTCAGCAGTCTTGGATTAATGAGATATATGATCCATGGGATTCCGGAAATCCTGGCTTATTTTGCGGCAGGATTAGCAGGAGGAATAATTTCGATAGCAGTCATAAGACATGATTTTGGAAGCAAGAATTTCAACAAGATATTATATGATTCAATGGATTTAATCGTCATTGCAATTTTAGTATTATTTATCGCTGCTCTGATTGAAGTCTTTATAACTCCGGCCTTGTTCTAGTTTCTATTTTAACTAACTCTGCAGCAGTTGCAAGTATCAACGGCCCAATTACCAACCCGATAAATCCGAGTAATTTTATCCCGCCAAGAATGCCGATAAGGATAATCGCAGGATGAACATCTGCTCTTTTTCCCATGAGTTTTGGTTTGAGGATATTATCTACCGTTCCAACAATTAAAGCGCCGAACAATAATATCCCGATGCCTGAAAAATAGTTTTGCTGTGCAAGTTGAATTATCCCGGCAGGAAACCATACGATTGCAGTTCCTAATAGGGGTATTATTGAAACCACTGCCATAACAAATCCCCAAAGTGCAGGAGAAGGGATTGAAAATAAAGCAAAACCTATCCCTCCTAAAACTCCTTGCAAAATTGCAGTGAATATTGTCCCAAATACAATTGCTCTCGTTATCTTTCCGAATCTTCCAAGGATTTGTCCCTTAACACTTTCTTTAAATGGCATGTATTTTTTTGCAGTATCTATAAATGTCTGGGATTCTTTTAATAAATAATAAGTAAGAAAGATTGTAACAAAGAAGCTTAGGGCTATATCAGGGATTGCTAATATGAAATTGGAAGTTAATCCTACAATATAAAGAATCGCCCCGTTTAATATCCCGTCAATATATTGCTGCAGCCCTGGCTCGAAATATTTGGAGATCACACTTAGAAAATCTTTATCCTTAACTTTATGATAGAGATCTATAGATTCTTTAGCAAGAGCGTTTGTTACAAAAACAGTTGGGATGATAATCAACAGCAGCACAATCAGTATTGTTAGCAATGCACATAAATCCTTGTTCCCAACTTTCCGGTTTAATCTTGAGTAAAAAGGATAGAATACAAATGCAAGGATGAAACTAGAAAGTATTGCGGTGAACAGAGGCTTTATCGTAAGAAAAGACAAATAGATTAGTATTAAAAGAGTCACGATAAATATCAGCGGCTTTTTCATCTCAACTTATTAGTTTCCCAATCTTATAAACATTGCTTTTTTATTTGTAAATATTTTTAGTAAATTTAAACAAAGAAAAATACTATGACGCTTAACAATGCCATTAGGAAATAGATTAGGACCATTTTCTTAGATGCCATGAATAATATAATTGTTTCTAATAGGAGTATCCAATTTTGCACGCTTATTATTTCAGACATATTTCGCCCCCGCTATCAGCCCAAAACCAACTGTTGCCAATACTCCAGCAAGAATTTCAACAAGTGGCTGAGCCGCAAGCTTAACAATAACAATAGCTACAATTATCAAAGCAATTCCAGATATGTCAAAAGCCAGACTCAATTTTGTGTTTCCTTTATTATCCATTTTTGCCTTTAATCAATTTCTTTCTGTAAAGGCAATAGATTTTATAAACCTTATGGAGATTTTTCTAAAAGGGCTCGAGGAAAGGCGGATGGAAAACGCAGTTGTCCATGTTCCTAAATATTTTTTTTTGGAAAAATTTAAATAAGAATTTTCATTAGCAAAGAACATGAGTGAAAAGCTTATTCTGGGATTGGTTGAAAAAGTAAAGATAAATGGAAAGGAGATTGCAGCAAGGATAGATACCGGAGCT
This sequence comes from Candidatus Woesearchaeota archaeon, assembly GCA_964367085.1. Classification (GTDB taxonomy): domain Archaea; phylum Nanobdellota; class Nanobdellia; order SCGC-AAA011-G17; family ARS1403; genus JACPIN01. Next base: position 4,485 of record CAYIWL010000009.1, on the reverse strand, counting down.
AGGAGATGCAGTATAGATAAAAACTTGGCAAAGGAGTTGAAACTAGGCCCGATAATTGGGAATCATAAATACAGAAGCGCTCATGGAAGAAGTATTCGCCAGGTTGTTCTAAAGGAAATTGAGTTAAAAGGAAAGAAGCTCTTAGTTAAAATAAATTTGAGTGACAGAAAAGAGATGAAATACGACTTTTTAGTGGGGAGGGAAGCTTTAAAAAAAGGCTTCTTAATAGATCCTAATAAATGAGATTGGCAATTATAAGCTTGGGGGGAACAAGCAGTGAGCTGATCGGAAAAGAAGCAAAAGGGCTTTTTGACCACGTTGATTTGCTAGATATCAGAAAAATTGAGATTGAAGCAGGCTCTAAAGACCGCGAAGTTCTATATGAAAAAAAGCCGATAAAAGAATATGATTGTGTTTACATTCGTGGAAGTTTTAATTATGCATTGCTGCAGAGAAGCTTGACCTCTATCCTTCAAAATAAAAACACTTACATGCCATTTCAGCCAGATGCATTTACAATAGCGCATGATAAATTTCTAACTATTTTGGCATTGCAGAAAGCAGGAGTTAAAGTTCCTAAAACATATCTGGCTGCTACTATGAAGGCTGCTAAAAGAATGCTTGAAGAGGTTCATTTCCCAATTATTATGAAAGTGCCAAGCGGGTCTCAGGGGAAAGGCGTTATGAGTGCTGATTCTCTGGCAAGCACAAGATCAATGCTCGACACTTTAGAGAGTTTAAAGCAGCCGGTTATCTTGCAGGAATATATAGAAACAGAAGCTACTGATATAAGGGCAATTGTTACGGGAAAGAAAGTTGTTGCAAGCATGAAAAGGAAAGGAAGAGCTGGCGAGATAAGAAGTAATATTCATCAGGGCGGAATTGGAATTGCATACGAGCTCGATTACGATTCTGAAAACATTGCTCTAAAATCTGCTAAAGCTGTTCATGCTGATATCTGCGGCGTCGATATGCTTGAAAGCGTTAGAGGAAATATGGTGATAGAGGTTAATCTAAGTCCAGGATTGCGCGGTATAATGAATGCTACAAAAAAAAACGTTGCAAAATCCATTGCTGAGTTCTTGCATAAGCAAACTATAGAACTCAAAGAGAAGGAAAACAACAAAGGGTATGAGGAAATAATGAAAGGTGTTAAAGCTGAAGGCGAGAGAGAAGTTCTGACTAATTTAGAGATTAAAGCGGGGAAGATAAGGCTGCCTGAGCTGATGACTAGAATGTCAGGATTTGAAGAGGGAGAAGAAGTTGTATTAGTTGCTGAATCTGGAAAGATAGAGATAAGAAAGCATGATCTAAAATAATTAGGAAGATATTTAAAGTTTTGTTCTTGGTTTTTGGGAATGGAAGTTGATTCTGCAAAAGAAGCTTTTAAAGATGATCCCCTAGAAAAGAGGAAGCAGAAATTTTTTGATTACCTGAAGAAAGACAAAAAATGGTTGATTTGGAGTATCTTTGCTTTGATTGCATGGTTTGGGTTTTGGATAAGGACTAGAAATATTCCTTTATTGAAAGATGTGACTACTGGAGATTTTATTCAAGCAGATCCTGATGCAACTGCTTTTCTAAGATATGCACGACACATAGTTGAAAATGGGAAATTAATGGATATTGATTTCATGCGTTATTATCCTTGGGGATTTGAGAACCTGATTGATTTTAAGCTGTTAAGTTACGCGATTGCTTACCTCTACAAGTTTTTGAATTTTTTTGATTCTTCTGTCACAGTTGGATATGCGCAAGTCCTTTACCCTCCATTTGCTTTCGTTATCGGATTGATCTTTTTCTTTTTATTGGTGAGAAAGATATTTGATTATAGGATAGCAATAGTGTCTAGTTTGTTGTTGACAATAATCCCCCCTTATTTGTTTAGAACTATTTCGGGGGTAGGGGACAAGGAAGCTTTGGGAATGGTTTTCTTTTTTGCTGCATTATACTTCTTTGTTTTAGGTTGGAAGTCAGAAAAACTGAAGAAGAGCTTAACCTTTGGTGTATTGTCCGGACTATCGACGGCATTGATGGGATTAGTTTGGGGAGGATATGCATTTCTTGTAAGCATTATTGGGTTAACTGGATTGATAAGTTTTGTATTCTTGAAATTCAAAAGGGAATTTTTTTTTACATATTGTTCATGGTATGTATTATTTTACTTAATGATGATCCTATTTAAAAATTATCATCTTAATAATATAATCGGAGCGTATTTTGGAGCTGTTGCAACAGCTTCTCTTTTTTCTGGATTGTTTAATTTCTTGATATTAAAATACAAGCTTGAAAAGAAAATAGAAAATAAAACAAAATTTCCTTATAAAATATTTTCATTGATTTTTGTCATCGTATTAGGGATTATATTTGTAACGGCTTGGATGGGCCCAAATTTTCTTTTTAGCCAATTGGAGCAGGTATATGTGACCTTAACCGCACCATTCGGAAATGATAGATGGCAGTTGACTGTTGCAGAAGCACATCAGCCTTATTTGACTGATTTTATTAATATGGTTTCGTGGAAATTTTTCTGGATTTATGTTTTTGGTTCTGTATTGATCGTTTTTTACTTGTTAAAAAATCTTGATGAAAAGAAGAAGGATTTTGGATTGGTAATCTATTTATTATTTATTTTTGGATTTAGTTTTAGTAGATTTGCTCAATCCCCGATTTTGGGAGATGGAACAGCTGCCACAGAATTATTTTTTAAATCTCTGCTTTTGGTTGGTGTGATTATTTTCCTGCTGTATTATAATCTATATAAAGATAACAAGGAAAGATTTTTTCGATGGTTAAAGATCATTGCATCCGTTTATATAATCTTTTTATTTATTTTACTCTTCAAAACTAGGGCTGGTGAGTCTTTTACCTTAAATGGAGAGAATTTTTTTGCGCTCAACATAATGTATTTCGGCGGGATGCTATTAATTATCTTTAGCTATGTAGGCTATTACATCTATACATATTATAAAGACAAAGATTCCTATGAGAAAATTTCTGACTTGAAACTTGATTATA
>CAYIWL010000009.1:0-1367 GCA_964367085.1 Candidatus Woesearchaeota archaeon | reverse complement strand
GCTATAAGATTGCTGTTTATTTTTTCCACAATTGTTTCTCTTTTAGCGGCATACTTTGGAATAAAATTATTTGATTATTCAAGAAAAATGAAAAAAGATATTTATAAGATCTCATTATGGATATTAATATTCCTCTTATATCTAAACCCTTTTACTTTGGTGCCGTCTTTTGCTTATGGTCTGCTTGATAACGGTATAATCATGGATCATTCGAAGAGAACGTTAAACCAGGCGAAATTTACTGGCTCCGGATATAACCAGCAATGGCAAGTTGCTGGAAAATGGGTCAGGGAGAATACTGAGGATGATGCTGTTTTTTCGCACTGGTGGGATTATGGCTATTGGGTGCAGACAAATTTTGGAAGAGCTACAGTTACTGATGGTGGAAATGCCAAAGCAAGCTTAAATCATTTTATGGGAAGAGTTGTCTTAACTGGACAAAATGAAATTGAAGCTCTGGAATTCTTAAAGGCCCATAATGTAACTCATTTATTGATTGTATCTGACGAAATTGGAAAGTTTCCTGCTTTTTCTTCTATAGGGTCTGATGAAAACTGGGATAGATATTCTTGGCTTCCTCCATTTCAATTAGATCCTGGCAAGATTCAGGAGACTAGAGAATATACTGTACATACATATGTCGGGGCTACACCTGTTGATTGGGATTTTACCTACAGAGGAGAATTATTCCCCAAAGGAAAAGCTGTGATTGTCGGGTTCTTTGTCCCGACTAAAAATATTAATGGTACTACTGTCATAGAAGGCCCTCAAGCTATTGTCTTTAACAATGGTCAACAGAAACAGATTCCACTAGAATGCATTTTTGCTAATGGAGAAGAGGTTCAGTTTAACCAAGTTGGGTTAAAAGGATGTTTGATGATAATCCCTTCTGTCAATGGAAACAATCTTAATCCTACGGGAGCTGCATTATATGTTTCTGAAAAAGTTAAGAGAACCAACTTTGCCCAACTTTACTTGTTTGGAAAATCTGGAAAATATTTTGAATTGGTATATACTGATGAAAGTCAGTTACCTTTAGCTCTATATTATGGAAGAGTTATAGGACCTTTAAAGATCTGGGAAGTTAGTTATCCAACAAACTTAGTAGTTCCAGAATATTATTACCAAGATGTACTACCTAATCCAAAAGTAATGAGCCTCGATGGGAGGTATTAAAAATAAAAAATGTACGAAAAAGACTACCATTCTATCGTTCACAAAAATTTGTTGAACAACGATTGTTATTATTTATTTAGAGCCAAATGTGCCGATAAATTTTATTGGAAATACTTAAAAGGAAATGTTTTGGATTTTGGATGCGGTGTTGGTCAGAATATTTTTTTGCATAAAGAGAACAGTATCGGTGT
>CAYIWL010000008.1:0-23933 GCA_964367085.1 Candidatus Woesearchaeota archaeon | reverse complement strand
GACGAAGGAAGTCCTTCACAGAATTAAGACTAAAATTATAAAACCTGCTACGGAAGTCATTAATCCCATACTAAACTATCAAAGAACAATAGAGGACCTTGCCGATCAGAAATTAAAGAAGAAAAATTTAATTTCCAATTAAAATAATATATTTCAATCATTTATTAAAACTTTTAATCATAAAACTCCATCTTTTTCTTAAAATATTTAAGAATTTGGCCACGACAAGCTATATAAACAAGGTTTACTGAAAAATAGCTATGAAAACAGAAAGAAGTGTCAAAGAGGTTGTATCCATATGGGGATTAATAACATTAGTCCTTGCTAAATTGGTAGCCCCGATGCCTACAGCAAACAGATGGCTAAAAATGGGTGAATCTACTAGCAACCTGAGAAATTATGGGTTCTCGAACCTAGATTTGAACAGATTAGATAGATCATTATACGAATACTCGTTATCAAGTTACTAAATTAAACTTTTTTATCTTAAGAAATTCGATATATTCTTGATTAGATTTTTTAGATTAAATTAAATATTTTAATAATAAAACGTTTCGAGCAAAGATTAAAAGTTTTTATCAGTATCATGTTGATGCTTCAATTTTCTGGGCAGGAAGAAGGAATGGGTCCAGGGAGGATTACACAGTACGAGAGGCATATATTGTCGGTTCTATCCTGAGGGGGAATGACGAGTCAGATTTAGATCTTTTACTTATTGGAAACAAACTAGATCAGGACGATTATAGGTTTTTAAAACAGGTTATGGCACAAAAATTCTTCGTAAACAGAGCTAAAACAGAAGCTTTAGCCGTATTTGTAAGGCCTTACGACGAGTTTCCGGAAAGACCCTCTTTCGAAATAACTTCCCAAGTAAGGGATTTACTCGACAAATATAATAGAAAGTTAATTTCAGAGCTTTTATATTAAAACTTTTAATTATTTCTGATTAGTTTTATTTTGAGAAAGCTTTAAATAATAGGTAAAAATTTAGTTAACAGATGAATAAGAAAATATCAAAATCAGCCAAAAATGAAGGAATAAGCCTGGAAAGCATAGCAGAAGATGTCTCAACTTTAATGGATATGAATCTAACAAGGCAGCAAGCTTTTTCGACTTTGGCTTTATTTCCTAACCTTGATGATGCAAAAAGAGTAGCAGAAAGCTATCGTTCAATCCCAAAGGAAGAAAGGCCGGTCTCATTTACAGATTATAATGATTTCTTAGAATCTTTAAGGACAGCAATTTATGGTCCTGCAGAAGTCCAATCCTTATATGATCAAGAAGTGCAGCAAAGAACAGCCAGAATTCCAGAAGAAAAACTAGCACAAGAAAGCTATAAGGACCGGCCATCAAAGTCAAGCCATTACTGGGAACATCAAGTTACTAGAAATCTAGATGCTTAAATATTTTAATTTTTTCTTACTAATTCTATTTTAGTTCAGATTACATTTAAAACATCGCATTTCTTCCCTCTTAATTTTCGTATTTTGCCACTACAAGCCTTAATAACAAGATATATAAGTAATGTCTTATAATACACATTGTCAGACAAAGAGGCAGATATGAACCAAGAAGAGATCTCTCAAAAAATAGAAACAGAATTAAGGTTGCAGGGAGCTTCAGAGAGAACAATAAAAGTCTATACTGCAAGAAACATCGACTTTCTGAATTTTATAAAAAAGCAGCCCAAAAACATTACTACAGAAGACATCAAAATATACTTATCTAATTTAATCAAAAACGGCAATAATCAGGCAACAATAGCTCTAGCAAAATCTTCATTGAAATTCTTTTACGATAAGCTGTTAAAAAAAGGACTTTTTACAAGTGATATCCCGAAAACAAAGAAAGAAAGAAAACTTCCTTCTGTTCTGACGAAAGAGGAAATTAACAATGTATTGGACAATGCTTACTTAACCAGAGCAAAGTTAGCAACAGAGTTCATGTACTCTTCAGGATTAAGAGTTAGTGAGTGCGCTTCTTTGAAATGGGGTGATTTAAACTTGAATGAAAAAACAGGTCATCTAAAAAGAGGCAAAGGAGGGAAAGATAGAATGATCATTTTATCAAGTAAACTAGTTGAAGACCTCAAATCCTGGCCAAGACAAGGAGAATATATCTTCCAGGGAAGAAATGGAGCCCACATAACAACAAGGACTTTGCATAGAGACGTTAAGGAATTATTAAAAGGTTTAAGCAATAAAAACGTTTATCCTCATTTACTCAGGCACAGTTTCGCAACGCATTTGCTTGAAGACGGATATGATCTGAGAGTTATCCAGGAGTTATTAGCTCACGAGAATCTGGAAACCACGCAAATCTACACAAAAGTCTCTACAAAGACATTGAAGAATGTTAAGAGCCCTAGGGATTAAAAATTTTTAGCCAGTTTTAAATCTTTCTTTTAAATACTGGTTTAACTCTCCAAGCCCTTCCTGAGATACCCCCCCCGAATGTAGTCCCTTTATATTTCCGATAAATCTTCTGAGATATGCTTCTTCTATAAAATTCAAAATACCCCTAAAAGATACCAACTGATTATCAAAGAAAACTTTAAAAATGTTAGATGCTAAGAAAAGTCATGGCATATTGTCCCAAGTGCGGTAAAAAGATGGGGTTCCAAACAAAACATTGCCAAGAATGCGGGGCTAAATTAAGTGGAGAATTGGAAACACCGACTAGAGATAAAAGTGATGTAAAACAAAATCAAACTACGGTGATACACGCAGGGGGAGGTTTCTTTTCAGGATTATTTCAAGGTGCCGGAGGAATAATTGGTTGTTGCATTGGGGCAATAATCATAATTGTAATCCTTGTGATGATAATCAACTCTTAATATGAAGCTACCTAACTGGATTTGTCACCAAATGCCTTCTCGAAGTTTTTTTATAAATAAAAAACAGATGAGTCTTTGTTCTAGATGTTTCGGGATTTATCTAGGAATGTTTATTGGTGTATTGATTTCAATCTTACTCAACTTGGAGATGTTATTCAACAAGAACCTAATGCTTTTTTTAGCTATCTCGCTAATATTTCCAATTGCTATAGATGGAACGACCCAAATGCTAAAATTACGTGAAAGTAATAATCCCCTCAGATTTTTTACCGGATTATTAGCAGGAATATTTTCTGGGATCGGGATCCACTATCTGTCAAACATCTATCTTTTACCCACCTAAGTGAGAGATTAAAATTTCGAATACACACGATGTGTATGAAAATGGGGGAACTTTCATAAATGAAGACCTTATCAATATTTGTGCCTTTAGTTGTTTCATGATGGGAAAGGATTAATAATTCTTAAAAATATTATTGATAAATGGTTAGGATGGGAATCACAAAAGAGGAATTAGAAAAATATATGGACGAGGTTGTTAAAATTAATATCTTAGTAACTTCCCAGAAGATATCCTTAGAAGAAGGTGAAAGCAAGATTGAAAATATCCATAAAAAAATTAGAAATTATAAAAATTATTTTGAATTTGACAATTGGGAATCCTATTTTGAAAAGGTTAAAAAGACCTCTACAAAGCTTGCTAAGAAAGCTAAAAACCAAAGCTTTCTTCAAGAAACCTTGTCCTGGATTGAACATGAAAGAGAGCATGCAGCTATTGATGAAGGATATAACTTACCAACAACATATTGTTTTTTACGCTTCAAACATAGGGAACGGGGAATAGGGATCTTCCCCTTCGTGTATGTTAAAAAAATTCTAAGTCTACAAGAAGACTGGAGTGAATTCGACATTTTAAAGTATGAGGCTCGAAAATTATCAGCACCCAAAAAACTAAGTGAAGGTGATGTTGGGGGATTGGAGTACTTAAAGAACAAAATAAAAATCTCAGATCTTATAAAAAATCAAAAGATTGAACTCTTGGAGATTATTGATAGAAGATTGGAAAGAGATTTAGCCGAATGAATGTATTAGCTTAAAATTTAGAAAAAACTCAAATTTTACACAAAAGTTTCACTAAGATATTGAAAATGGTGAAAAGTCCAAGATTGAGGAAACTTCAAAATCCTTGAATTGCTTCCTCTTTTTCTTTATGAATAAATTCACACTTTGGATGAACACCAAATCTGGAGAGGACATATTCGGTAGTGTAGGTTAACAAACCGACAATAAACCCAAAAAGAATTATTGAAACAAACACCCACAGGAAGTCTATATTTTTCCCCTGAAATACCAGTTGCCAACTATCCTCGGGAATAAAAAGTATCGAATAAAAAGAATAAATTAAAATTCCAATCAATGCAGTCGAAAAGATAGAAAACAAAAAAGATTCAAATTCCTTCCTTAATTCCTCATAAGGATAATTCTTGCTTCGTTCCAACATTTTCTTCTTTAAATCTTCGGATAAAAAGGGTTTAACAATTTCTGTTTTATTCAACAAGACAGAAACCCTTAATACAATTATTAACAAAAAAGAGATTAAAAAAGAAAAGATTATTTTTTGAGTCGGTTTCAGCTCAAGGTTTTTTATGCTTAGATTATTCAATAGGAAAATGAAAACAACTCCTTGAGAGAGTCCCAATAAAACATACAACCCAAAGATTTTGTAAAAATTTTTTTTAAGGTTTTCTTTTTCATATCGATTATAAAATAATAAACTTCTTATCTTAACATATACAAATTTTGGGATAAAAGAAATGCCAAATATAAACACCACTATTAGAACTATAGGATTTATTATGTTTTCACTAAATCCCATTTTGTAAAGTCCCGAGTCATTTCAATAAAAATTATCAAAGTCAAAGCCAACATTGCTGCAGTTGTAAGTCCTTCCAATAAGAAATAAATTGAAGTTCCTCCTCCAACCAGAGATAGCAACGAAAACAAACCATCAGCAACCATTTATGGGACCTCTTTTTGGGTTTATTTAAACCTTATCTTCATTAAAAGTATATCTTTGTTTATATATCTTCCGATAGCTTAAGTTGTTCCATTTAAACTTATAACTTCACATGAAACCTATTTTTACAAGTCTTAGTTTGTCTTATTGTTGTTTTATAATCTTTAATTAATATTCAAGCTTCCATCGTTATTGAATTCGAGTTTCATCCCCTTTCAAAATCTATATAGTTTCGGGCATTAATAACGCATAAAACAATTCGTAAATAGGTTATTTAATTATCACAAATTTCAAAAGTTTCTATTTCAAAAATATGCATTTCTTTTGTCCTAAACTATATATGTTTCAAGGGATAGGGATTGAAGTTATAACCTTACTTGATCAAGTCTTTCAATTTTGGATAAATCTTTTTTGTAAATTCAATAACTTTCTTTGCATATTCAGCATCCAATTGTTTTCCGTAATAAAGAATACTATTCCTGAAGTATCTTAATTTATCCGCAAAATCAATATCCCTTTCACTGAACCCAAGGTTTGCCATGAAAGAAACTTCTGCTTCGTGAGCTCCCTGGCCGCTGCATAAATATCCATCAAGAAAAAGTTTTGCTCTGACTAAAAACATAATTGCATCGTAGCAGTGCTCGATGTAATCATTTGCATTGTCATTCCTAATCCCTATTTTTTCTATGCTCTCCTTTAGAGAGGAAATTTTCCTTTCTGCTTCGATAACTAAACTATTAGCACGCTGCCTGTCTTTCTTGATAGTTTTAACAACCCCTTCATTGAGATAGTCTTCAAAAGATCTCATAATTCAACTCCGCCGCTTAAAAGGATTCCATTGAGGATATTATTTTTTAGATTTTCTTGCATTTTTTTCCATGAATCATAGAAATAAAGATTTATTTTCCTGTTCAGCAACTTCTCAAATTTTTTAAGATCGATTGATTTGTACTTCCTTCCTATGGCGGCAAGATCAATATCAGAGGTATTAGTGTCCTCTCCTCTGGAATAGCTTCCGAAAAGGATGATTGTCCCCCCCGGAAGCAGTTCTTCTAGGTAATTCAACAATCCAGAAATGTAAATACTTCTCAGGTTTTCGACCCTCTTCAGATCAACTGCTCGCTTCTCATCTCGGTTAAATGAGATGAAATTTATTGTCTTTACTTTATTGAGTTTAATCAGCCTGTTTTCTACGAGCTTTTTTATTGAATTTGAGACAGCAGTAGGAGAAACATTAAGGAGTTTTGCAATCTCTCTTTGGCTTAGTTTTTCTCCAGATTTTGTGCAGATCAGCTGGAAAATCTTAAGTTCCAGAGATGTAAAGTTAAATTTATATGTGTCCATTTTAGTTTATATGTGTAAAGTTAAGTTTACGTATGTTTATAAATGTTTTCCTTAAGTGTAGAACTAAATATCATATAAAAACTCTTAAAAACCGCATTTCTTTATTTATTTCAGGTGATAAGGAGTTAAAAAATCACAACTATAAAACTAAGCCCAAGTTCAATAAACTTAATGCTTGAATGCAAGAGATGCTTCTATCTCCAGATTGTTAAAAACATTAAAAGGCCTTCTACAATTTTTCCTTCTCTTCCAAGCGGGATGGACATGATTCTGAAAAAGCATTTTGATAAATTCATGGAAAGAAACGAGCTTCCTCCAGAGATAAGGGAGAGCTGTAAGGACTGCAAATTATTCAGCGATAAGAAACTGCTTGAGATTTGGAGGAACAACAGGAAAGGAATTGAGTATCTGGATAAGGATTCTGGAATTTTATTGCACGGGGCAGTTGATAATATTTTAGTTTCTAAAAGCGGGAAGTTGATTGTTTTGGACTACAAAACTCGCGGCTTTCCGGTAAAAGAAGATACTCACGAGCATTATCAATTGCAGATGGATATTTACAATTTTTTATTAAGAAAAAATAATTACGAAACAGAAGATTTTACTTATTTGTTGTTTTATTATCCTAAAGAAGTTTTGGAGACAGGAGAAGTTATTTTCGATACTGAATTGAGGAAAATTAAAACCCCCTCTTTGAACGGAGAAAAGATTTTTAATGATGCAGTTGCTTTAATCTCAAGTAGAGAAGAACCTGAAGGAAGGTGTGAATGGTGCGAGGGTAAGAATGAAATCAGAATTTAATAAAGACGGAAGTTTAAAGTTACCAGAAGAATTAATTAAAAATAAACAAGAAGAAAGTAACAGCATTGTACTGAGAAGAATCCAAATTAACACTAATCATCCTGCAATCGCTCAAGTAAGAATTGAATTTCCTAGAGATGTAGAAAATCCGGAGAAAATAATCAACTATTATAAGCAAATAAAAGATGAGAGGTTTAAGTCAGTTGACCACACAATGAAAAGAGTTGATAAAAGAACTTTTGTTATCGAAGTGAAAAGAGGATCAAAATTCATGTATTCATTATTGGAGTATTTGATTGAATGTTTTGAAGACAAATTAAAAAATAAAAATAAGGTTATTATCACAGGAGTTTGGGATAAATTTACATAAGAATAAAATGTCAAGAATATTTCAAGCACATCCAAATTGGGAAACGTTGATCGTTGGAGTGTTTTCAGGAGTAATAGCAGGATTTATCCTATTAATTTTCAATGGAATAAATTTTCTAGAAGGTTCAATTGCATTGATTTTTCTAGTCATTGTATTTTATCATTGGCTTGTCAAAGGGGATAGTTGGAACCCCAAGGGGGATAAAAACCCTTAAAATCTTTATCCATCTTATATTTAGGATGCACAAGTTTAATCAAGGGCGATGGGAGCATATTTCAGATATTCCCGCTAAATCCCTTCTTTGTTGGAATTGCAATAAAGAAATTGCATCAGAAAAAGTATATCTAACTGAAAAACCTGGCACTAGGACAGATCATAGCTTTATCTATATTTGTCCTAGTTGTAATGCCCCCCCCGGTAATAGACGACGACAAAAAACAAATCATCCTACCATTACCTGGGAAGGAGATTAATAAACTTCCAGAAAATATTCAATTAATTTATTCAGAGATTAGAAAATCCATGCAGTCAGGTTGTTTTAATGCAGCAATAATGTTAATGAGGAAACTAATTATGCATATCGCGGTAGAAGAAGGAGACTCTGAAGGTAAAAAGTTCATTGAGTATATCGACTATTTATGTACTGAAGGAATTGTTCCGAGAAAAAGCAGAAATAAAGCAGATTATGTAAAGGACCTGGGAAATTCAGCTAATCATGAGATAGAAGATAGAAATGAAGAAGAAGCTCAAAATTGTTTCGAATTCATTGAATTGTTACTTAAAGTAAACTACGAGTTTGCAGACATCGTGAATAGTGCCAATTAAGACGGATTTTCATTTACATAAACCTTATATACAAGTTACATTTCTACTACATCATGTCACAAAGTGGAAACAGCAAAGCCACAGTTAGAATTGATAACAAATTATTAAAGGAAATCCAAAAATGGATAAAGGAGAATGGAAATAATTATCAATACCCCTCCCTGACTTCATTTGTAAACTCGGCGGTATATGAGAAATTAAAGAGGATGAAATGAAAACAACACATAAAGTCATACAAGGAGATGCCTTAGAAGTTTTAAAGACCATTCCCGATGGATCTATCGATCTAGTTTTTGCAGACCCCCCTTATAACATGTCTAAAAAGAAAGGCTTAGGCTGGAAGTACAGCAACCACATTACAATGCAAGAGCAATGGGATATTTTCTCTAAAGATGAATATCTACAATTTAATCAACAATGGATTAAAGAAGCTTTAAGAGTATTAAAACACGGTGGGAGTTTATGGATTTCTGGGAGTTTTCACAATATCTACCAAGTTGGTTTTATCTTACAGCAGTATGATGAGGTTAAAATCAATAATAGCATAGTCTGGTATAAGCCAAATGCGCAGCCAAACATTACCTGTAGGTTTTTCACAGAAAGTACCGAGCATTTAATCTGGGCGTCAAAAAATGGGAATAATAAGAAATGGAAATTTAATTATGAGTGGAGTAAGAGTATTGAAGATCAAATAAACTTCAAAGGAAAACAAACAAGAAATGTCTGGGCAATTCCTTTAACACCTAAAAAGGAAAAATGGGCTGGAGAGCATCCCACACAAAAACCAGAAGAATTATTGAGAAGAATTATTTTATCTTGTACAGATGTAGGGGATGTTGTTTTAGATCCTTTTCTAGGAGCAGGGACAACTTCAGCAGTAGCTAAGAGCCTAGGAAGAAATTCTGTCGGAATTGAACTAAATAGAAAATATCTCCCTATAATTAAGAAGAGACTTCAGTCTGATCAGAAAACATTATTAGAAAAAAATCAACCAGAGGTAATCTTTGAAACGTTTCGTATTTAGTTCTTCTTTGAAACATTTTTTACTAGCTTAATACCTTTAACTTCTTCCATCATAGTCTCGATTGGAACAAGCCTACCTACCGTAGTATGTTTATGCCGACCTAGCCCATCTTTAGTAGTTGTTTTGCTTTCCCTAAAGCGATTTAAATTTTCGAGAAACCAAGATTGTGCCTTCTTTAATGGAATAATGTACATGCTATCCCATTCTGTAAAATAATAAAATAAATATTTCGCTCTGCTTTTAATAAAACAACCATTAGTTCCAAGCTCTTCATTACTAATCGTCTCCAACCAGAAATTACCTGTCGTATACTTATCGGTTTTAACTTCTATAGAGATCATTCGACTTTTATCATCTTTTTTGTAAACCCAGACAAGATCAATATCATTTTTTTGATAGTCTTTTTCTCCCTCTACGTTTTTTATCTGAACTGTTTTTTTAAGCGATTTAAGATATCTACAAACTATCTCTATCCCCCTCTTAGAAAAATTATCTTTCTCGATGAAAGTGTAGGATTTAGTCATCAGGAAATTTTGAATCTTCTAGATACCATAAGGGTCCCAGATTAGTCTGATACCTCTTGTGTTTTTTATTCTCTAATTTTGTGTAATTTGCTAAAGGAGATTGCCTATTGCAAACGCTCATGCAAAGGTTGTCAATCTCTTTGGTATTATCAATAAACTCTCTTACCCATCCCTGAAAGAAAAGAGAAGTCGGCTCATATTTGCTGACCTTATTATATGCCCACTCCTGCTCTATAATAAAGACCTGTGCACAATGTCCTATTGCAATTAATGGATTAAGAAAATGCTCAAAATGCTCTTGTGAGAGTTTCATCAATTCTTTTTCAGGGTCTTTCCCATAAAAAATATTATCAAATGCTAATAGTAGTTCTCTTTTTAGATCCGGACGGCTTCGAACTCTTAAATTTAAATCTATCAAAACCCTTAAGTGGTTAGGTATAAACTCCCTATAACTATCATTTAGTTTTAACTGAAAGTTCTTTTGTCTGTCATATTTTTCAAATCTTTTTTTTAATTTAGATGGCCTAAGCAAAAAGAGCTCAGTTTTTCCTTCTTTGTAAATAACTCTCTTCTGATCAAAAGGCAACTCTTTAATCAACTTAAACATCTCAGCTTTATTCATTAAAAATCAGAAAGAAAACAAACTTTTTAAAGAGATCCATCTTTCAAGTAGTAATGGGTTCAGGTAAAAGAAACTACAAAAAAAGACCTAAGAAGTTTTCCCTAGGAGGGTATGATCCAGAAGAATATAAAGTAGAAATAAGTAAGGAAGCCAAAGAAAGTTTTATTTCATTTTGGGAAGAGATGAAGAAAAAAAGAAGAGAACAAGGCAAATAATGTTTTAAAGATCAGAACTGCTAAGCACATCAACCCATTTTTGTGTTAATCTCTCTCCAGGACGATCAAACCAGGGGATGTCTTTGATGTTCTAGTTGCAGACTTAAATAAGTTATAAAATTTGACTTAAAATAACAAGCGAATAGGTAATAAGAATATAACTTACTTTTGGCACTAACTATAAATCAGTTATTCTCATCTCCAGACATATCGATCGTTTCAAAAAGCACATTTAATCAAGATTTTCACGACGAAAGATCACATCCAAATCGACGATAAATTTATATACTTTCGATGCTTTGCATTACATAATCCCAATAACTACCGGGAAAGAGAGGTGATAAAAATAGGAAAAGTAATTGCAAAGAACATCGTCAAACGTAAGACCGGTTAAAATATATGGGTTCGCCCATTTATTATCGATTTTATACTACGTTGACGGGAAAGGAAACGTTTGTGAGGCGAAAATGAGCCGTGGCGGAAGAAAGAAATCAAAAAGGAGATAAATTCTCCTTTCTTTTTCCAGTCGTGGTTTTCTAACTAAATATTTATATACAAGTTATTATCTGCTAATTAAAAAAAGATGGTGATTTACCTTTGCAAATATTGTGGCTCGACAGCAGCGTCGCAAAAAGACTGTTGTGATGAAGAGATGATACAAGTTACAAATAAATAGCAGGAAATTATTATGAAAGAAAAAAATCTGGTTTTATTCAGGCTTGAAGGCTGTCCCTATTGCAAGCGGGCAGAAGATGCTCTGAAAAAGCATGGGATAAAATACAGGAAAATAGAAGTGATGCCTGAAAAATCAAAAAGGGAAACGCTAATCAAAGTTTCAGGCCAGGATTCTGTTCCAGTTTTAGTTGAGGTTATCGGCTCAAAAAACCAGGATGATGATATTCTTGAGTGGTTGGAAGGGCAGTATTAATCACCCGTTGAAATCTTCCCCTAGTCCAGACTTTAATCCGGACCAGATATTTTTTGCTCTCATCTCATCTGTGCCTTCAACAGGCTCTAATATTCTCAACTCCAACCCATCGCCTTTGAATACATGATTTATCCCTCTGCTATTTTCATCAGCTACAGAGTCTTTTGGCATATACCCATAATCAATAATCTCGCCATTCTTCTTTAGCTCATAAACAATGTATTTTCTTTCCGTACTCATTTTAAAATTAAAAAATTAAAGCAGGTCTTTTATCCTTCCGATGTGGTCAGCAATTTTGTTGCCATTATCAGTTAGTTGTATGACCTTTATTCTCCCTTGTTTTTCAAATCCAACCAGCCCTGCCCTTTCCATCTCTTGCAGTATTTTTACAGTATGCGAGTAAGTGCAGTCTACTTCCTTAGCTAGAACGCTTCCATATCTGTTTCTCAAATTTTTCTTAAGTGCCACCAATATCATGGCAGGCTTCCTTCTAAAAAACACCTCAAAAATATCCTTCTTTTGCTTTACCATTTATTTTCCCCCTACCACCTCTACAAAACTCATGTTTTAACGTATATTTAAATACTTATCGTTCAAAATCTTAACAATATCAACTCTTTTGTTGGAAAGTAGTGTTTCTAAAAATTTATAAAGCTAACCATGTGTTGCAAAATGAGTTTTATCAAATTCTTTTTATAGCTTAACAGTAAGTTTTAAATCCATGCGGCTATTAGTTGTCCCATGCTTGACATAAAATTGATCAGGGAATCTCCGAATGTAGTAAAGAAGAATCTTGAAAAAAGAAGAGATAAAGAAAAAATTCTCTGGATTCCAAAGATAAAGGAACTCGATACAAATTATCTCAAAATCAAGAAAGAAGTGGAGATTCTACGACATAGAAGAAATGTTGTTTCTGAAGAGATTAACAGGATGCAGAAGCAGAAGCAGGACATCAGCGGAAAAATAAAGGAGATAAGAAAAATCCCGGATGAGATTAAAAGATTAGAAGAAAAATTAAAATCAATGAAGCAGGAAATAGATAATTATCTTCTGCGTCTTCCAAATATCCTAGATGAGTCAGTGCCTTATGGAAAAGATGACAGCGAAAATGTTACAGTAAGGAAATGGGGCGTTGCTAAAAAGCCTAAGTTCGATTTGAAAGCACATGGCGATTTGATTGAATTACTTGACATTGGAGATTTCAAGAAAGCAACCGAAGTCTCAGGAGCAGGATTCTATTACATGTTCGGGAAACTAGCAAGATTAAACTTGGCGCTTATGCAATTTGCCGTCGACAGTCTTGTGAAAAAAGGATTTGTGCTTAGTATCCCGCCATTAATGCTGAGAAAAGAGCCTTATAGCGGCGTAACTGATTTAGCTGATTTTGAGAAGGTGATGTACAAAATTGAAAGTGAGGATTTATACTTGATTGCAACTTCAGAACATCCGATTGCAACGTATTTCATGAATGAAACAATTCAGGAGCAGGATCTTCCGGTAAAGATTGTAGGATTCTCTCCCTGTTTCAGGAAAGAGATAGGAAGCCACGGAGTCGATACTCGCGGTTTGTTCAGAACGCATCAATTCTGGAAAGTAGAACAGTTCATCTTCTGCAATCCAAGAGATTCCTGGAAATATCATGAAGAGATCCAGAAAAATTCAGAAGAGCTCTACAAGAAATTAAAAATTCCTTACCGAGTTGTAAATGTCTGCACAGGAGATATTGGAATAATTGCCGCAAAAAAATACGACATAGAAGCGTGGTTTCCAAGGCAGGATGCATACAAAGAAGTTGGCTCAAATTCAAACTGCACGGATTATCAAGCTAGAAGATTAAATATAAAATTCACAGATGATAAAGGAGAGAAAAAATTCTTGCACACATTAAACAATACTGCAATCGCAACATCAAGAACTTTAGTTGCAATCCTCGAGAATTATCAGCAGAAGGATGGCAGCATAAAAATCCCGCTAGCATTGCAGAAATATTGCGGGTTCAAGACGATAGAAAAGCCTAAACGGAAAAACTGAGATAACCTCTGTATAAGGTGTTACGATAATGCTTATAAACTCTTCAAAACTTTTCACTAGATGAATTGGAGTGTAAATTTTCCTATAGAATTATTGCCTTTAAAAATTAATACTCTATTTAGAAAAGAAGCTGATTTTCTCTACAAAGACCTTTCAAATAACAGGTGTGTTGTGGTCTTGGTCCCTGCCCAGCATCAAAAGTATCCTGGACATATGGTAAGGTTGGCAGTGGCTGAGAATCCAATGTGGTATCGTGATCTGTACTCGCATTATCCAAATCTAAAAAGGCAGCGCTCATTGAGAGCATTGGATAGAATACGAAATCAAAACGACCAACAAGTCGTAGAGGTTCCTAAATCAGCAGTTCATACTTGGTGGACATACGATGCATTATTTAGAGAGGTAATCTTCGATAGATTGTTTTATGGTTATCATGAAAATGGATATGATCTCCCCCCGCAAAAAGAAGCACGCAAATTTTTTAGAGCTGAGAAAAAAGAATTATCTGATTACTTAGACTAAGCGGTTTATTGTGTTAGAGAAAATTCAACTTGACTTTTCGACAATAGAAATCTTTTTAATTCACAACGCTATCAACACTACAAATGGCAAGGAAACCAAAAGACCAGATTGAAAGAGACATAGAAACAGGCGACAGGGAAGAAGACATCTATACCGAAGAAGGGAGGGAAGTTGCTGAGGATGATGATATGATCACAAATACAGAAGAGGGCTTTATGGAAGGATATGATGAAGAGGGGCGCTCAGTGAAATGCGCCAGCTGCAAAACCCTTTTGGAAGAGGACTTCATTGAGGAAGAAATAAAGGGAGAAGAGTACAGGTTTTGCTCGGAAAAGTGCGCGGAAACTTTTAAAAAGTCAAAAAAGAAACGTTAATTCTATGAAAATCCTTGCAGCTTCGGACATCCACGGCGACATCAACCTAGTTAGAAGCTTAGCAGAAAGGGCAGAAAAGGAAAAAGTAGATATGGTTTTATTATGCGGTGATTTAACTCTACATGAATCTTCTATCGACGGAATTATAGGACCGTTTAAAGAAAAAGGGTTGAAAGTAGGAATCATTCCGGGGAATCACGAGTCAGCAGCAACATCAAATTTTCTTATAGAGCGATACAAGTTAGTTAATCTTCACGGCTATTCTTATTATATGGATAAGGTAGGGATGTTTGGTTGTGGATCAGCCAACATAGGGTTTTTCCAGCTGCCAGAAGAGGAAATCTTTAGCCTTCTTGAAAAGAGCCATGGATATATTAAGGATAAGCAGAAAAAAATAATGATCACCCATGTCCACCCATCAGGAAGCTTGATAGAAAAATTCACGAGGTTTTTCCCGGGAAGCATTGCAGTGAGGGAAGCGATTGAAAGATTCCAGCCGGATTTCGCTTTTTGCGGTCATGTCCACGAAGCAGAAGGCATCGAGGAAAAGATTGGAAAAACAAAACTGATTAATGTTGGAAGGCGAGGAAAAATCATTGAAATATAAAATGGGATACATTCTTTTAAAATGGTAGAACTGATTATCTCAGAAAAGCCTTCTCAGGCTGCTAAGATTGCGGAAGCATTAGCAGATACAAAACCAAAAAAAGTAGTAGAGGATAAGGTTTCTTATTATGAACTAACTCATGACGGCAAAAAAATATTTGTAGGATGCGCAGTAGGTCATCTCTTCAATCTTCGTGAAAAAGATAAAAAAGGATGGACATATCCTGTATTTGATACGGAATGGGTTGAAAGTTACAAAATAAACAAAGGTTCGGAGTTCACAAAAAAATATATAGATGTTCTGTCAAAGCTTGCCAAGAAAAGCAACGAGTTTGTAGTTGCATGCGATTATGATTTAGAGGGGAGCCTTATCGGCTATAATGTATTAAGGTTTATTGCAAACAAGAAAGACGGCAGGAGGATGAAGTTCTCGACGCTGACAAAAGAAGAGCTGCAGGAATCTTATGCAAATGCATCAAAGCATCTTGATTTTCATCTGATCGAATCCGGAGAAGCAAGGCACATTATAGATTTTTATTTTGGAATAAATCTAAGCAGGGCTTTAACATTATCAGTTAAGAACGCAACGAAGTCTTTCAAGCTTTTATCTTCTGGAAGAGTTCAAGGACCGACTTTAAAACTCCTTGCAGAAAGAGAGATTGAGATACAGGAATTCAAGTCCAAGCCTTTCTGGGAGTTGGAAGCACTTGGCGACGTCACTGCGCAGCACAAAGATGGAAAATTCTGGGAAGAGAAAGAAGTCAAAAAAATTTATGAAAAAATAAAAAATGAAAAATCAGCGGTTGTAAGGGAAATAACGAAGAAAACCCAACTACAATCTCCTCCAAATCCATTCGATTTAACTTCATTGCAATTAGAAGCATATCGGTTGTTCAAAATAAATCCAAAAGATTCATTGGCATTGGCGCAAAGCCTCTATACAAAAGCATACATCTCCTATCCGAGGACGAGTTCAAATCAATTCCCTCCAAATCTTAATCTAAAATCAATTCTGCAAAAATTAGAAAAGCAAAGCGAGTATTCAAAATTAATCCAGGAACTTCTTGCAAAAAATAAACTAAAACCGAATAATGGAAAGAAGACAGACCCCGCTCATCCGCCAATACATCCGACAGGACTCAGTCCAAAAAAACTTCCTGAAAAAGAAAGCAAAATCTATGACTTGATTGTTAGAAGAACGCTTGCAACATTAGCAGATCCTGCAAAAAGAGAATCCGTATCATCAGAATTGGATATTAAAAAAGAGCCTTTTATTGCAACAGGCATAAAGACGGTAGAGCCTGGCTGGCACAAATTCTATGGAAAGTATGCAAAATTCGACGAGATTAATCTTCCAGATATGAAGGAAGGCAGTTTTATAAAAATAAAAAAAATAAATTTGCACAGTAAAGAGACGCAACCGCCAAAGCGCTACACACCAGCATCTGTAATAAAGGAATTAGAAAACAGAAATTTAGGAACAAAGGCAACTCGCAGCCAAATTCTTGAAGCATTATACCAGAGAAATTATATCGTTGATCAATCAATACAAGTCACAAGTTTAGGATTGAAAACAATTCAGACCCTTGAGAAATACTGCCCGGAAATTCTCGATGAGGAAATGACAAGAAAACTCGAGCAGGACATGGAGGATATAAGAGAAAATAAAGAGACCAAGGAGAAAGTAATTGATAAGGCTGAGATACATCTTTCAAAAATCTTGAAGCATTTTAAAGAAAATGAATTGAAAATCGGGAAGGCATTATTTGAGGCAAACATTGAAACACTCAAACAGGAGTCAAAAATAGGGCAATGTCCAGGATGCAAGGAAGGGACGTTGACAATAAAGAAAGGAAGATTTGGTTTGTTTATTGCCTGTGATCGATACAAAGAAGGATGCAAAACAACGTTTTCTCTTCCAAGCAATGCATTGATAAAGCCAACTGAAAAAATATGCAAGGAATGCAGTTTCCCGGAAGTGCTTGTAATAAAAAAAGGTAAGAGGCCGCAGACAGTCTGCTTGAATTTAGAATGCAAGACAAAAGCAATACCTTTAGAAGTTTTGAAGGAAAAAAGAAATTGCCCAAAATGCAACAGCCAACTGATTATTAGGAAAAGTTTATATGGCAGCTTTTTCTCCTGTCCAAAATATCCTAAGTGCAGGCATATCGAATCAATACAACACAAAAATGAAAGCGAAAAAAATATTGCAGTTTCTAAGTAACTCGCTAGCCGGCCTGTTTCTTACAGCAGGATTTTTCATCTTGTTCGCATCCATCTTTGCTACAGGTTTACTTGATAATCTTGATGTACTAGAATCCTCTATGCAGGAGCAGTTTGGGTTGGATTTTATCCTCGAGCAAATGGCAAAAGAATCTCAGCTCACTAAACAGCAGATAATTGATCTTTGCATGAAAAACCCGTCGCAGGAAGGATGTAGTCAGATAAATAATCCGGAAATGTTTTCATCGCAGGCTATAGGAGAAATTGAGAAGCAGATAAATCCGTATAAATCTCTTATTGAAAAATTTAAGCCGCTCATGATTTTATTTTTTATATTAAGTCTGGTTTTTTATTTTCTCGGAACATTTTCAATATATGCTTCGATTTTCAAGATTTCCATCAACACATTGATCTCTTCATGCTTAGGATATGTTGCTTTTGCATCTCTTCCCGGGCTTCTCCCTAATGTGATTGATCAGGCAGTCAGCATGGTTTCCTCAGATCTTCCGCTAGAACTCTCAGCAAACTTCAAAGAAAGTCTGGCAATTATTATCGGAGATTGGTTGGAAATTCCTATCGCAGAATTAAAAACCCTGTTCGTTTATCTAATCATATCATCTTTAGTTTGTTCAGTAGCATTTTATCTTCTGAAGAAAAAACAAAATAAAGGTAAGAATAAATGACCACAATGTTTATATCTTAAAAACATATTTTCATTTGTATGTATCACAGTAAAGACTTCTATGAAATCCTCTCTTCAGAGTTAGTTGCAACAACCGGTGGAATTATTTCTGGAACCCTACTTGCGATTTTTACAGATAAAATATTTCTTATTCCCGGATTATTTGTCATTCTTCCAGGATTTCTCCAATTAAAAGGAGCGATTGCCGGGACGTTGGCCGCGAGGCTTGGGACTGAGCTGCATCTAAAGCAAATAAGGCCAGGTAAAAAATCAAAATTGATAACTGAAAATAATATTGCTTCGTTTATTCTCATCTTTTTTGTAAGTTTGCTTCTTGGAGTGATTGCGTACTTCATGACCTTTCTTCTCTTTAATGAAAATCATCCCGTATTGATGCTCATACCATTAATGGCGGCCATTATCTCGTCGATTATATTATTTCCGCTAACTACTAAACTGACGATCTGGCTTTACAAGAACCATCATAATCCGGATAATGTTATGGGACCATATGTCACTAGCCTTGGGGATATAGAAAGTATAGTTGCACTATTAATTGCGGTGGTTGTTTTGACATGAACTTAGAAACAAAAATAATAAAGGAAAGCCTTGGAGTTTTAATCTTGGTATCTATAATAAGTGCATTTGGTGGAATAGGGCTTCAGCTCGTCAGAGAAAAAATATTCCTAATTTTGCCACTTTTAATCTTATTTCCGGCGCTTAATGGTATGGTTGGAAACTTTGGTGCGATTTTTGCATCGAGGTATACTACTTTGCTTTATCAGAAAAAAATAGGAAAGAAGAAGTTCATGAACAAGGCATTAAAGGAGATCTATTTGCAGGTCCTGAAAGTTTCTGTGATTGCGGCATTTTACATTTCGACTTTGTCCTTTGTTGTCTCTCTTATGAAAGACTTTGATTTCAGCCCGATTCTTTATGCAAAGATTTTGATAATAACAATTATAACAACAATATTTCTGGTTACGTTAATGTCGTTTATTTCAATCTATGCAGGAAATTATTTTGCAAGGAAAAAAGAAGATCCGGATAACTTGCTGATCCCTATAACGACTGCAGTTGCAGACTTTGGCGCGATGATAATTTTCTCTTTGCTGATTTTTTTCATACTATAATTTAGCTAGCCCGTCTTTCACGATTTCAAATCTTACAATTTTTTTATCTGGCTTTTCAAAAATTAATTTTCTAGGCTCTTTCTCAAGTCTTATCACCTCGCTGCTAAACTTTTTGAAGGAATCTCCTCCGATCATCTCTATCCTATCTTTGCTTATATCGTTGTAAACTTGATTGGTTATAATTACAGGAATATTCTTGCTCAATTCATTCAATATCCCAAGCTGTCTCCATATCCACATATTATACACCTTAGGTTTCTCTCTGACTTTTGCCCGATAAAAATAACTTATCGTATCAACAATTATCAAAGAAACGTTTTTCATCTCAGGAAGTAATTTTATTATTTTATTCTGCTCGGAAAATCTTTTTGGTTTGAACAAAATCACATTTTCAAGCACTCTCTGAAATTCATCTTCATCTCTTACTAATTGCTTAATTCTATCAAGGTTAAATCCGTTTTCAGTGTCAATGTAAACAACTTTTTTGTTGTTTTTTGCCTGTTCAATCGCAGCTAATTTAGCTAAAGTAGTTTTCCCAGTACTTGCCCCGCCGTAAATGCAGGTAATCCCATCCTCATAGCCTTCAAACAATTCACATCCACTTTTAATCATAGAAATAAAAATAGTAATAATGCTTAATAACCTTGTTAAAAAATAATCAAAATCAAGGCAATTAAGGCGGCTTTGCACAATAACTAATCCCATTTCTGTGCAGTGGTGAATTCATTTTTGTGCAAACTTACATTAGTTTTTGTGCAAAAAAGGGATTATTGTGCAAAGCCAATTAAGGCGAAAAGCTTATAAATATGTATACACAATGCGTGTATACGTTAAGAATATACTGGGATAAGATGTCAGACATATTTAATGCAAAAGTTTTGTGCGAAGAGTGCAATAAAAAAATGGAAAAAACAGATTTTATCAAAGACGGATTTAGCGTGCGTGCTTTGGAATGTCCTGGATGTAAAAAACATTATTTGCACCCGGAGGATAAATACAGATTAGATCAATTCTCCAAACTAAGGAATAAACAATTTCAGGTAAAGTTAAGAATAGTAGGTAATTCTTACACCGTTTCAATCCCGCGCGAAATAATTGATTATCAAGATGAAATGCAAAAAAGATTAAATAAGATGCTTTTTATCGCATTGGAGGAGCCTGAAAAACTAAGCATATTTTTCAGGAAAAGAGTTTTTGAATAAAAATGGCAGACAAAAAAGAAGTTCAACTAAAAGTTATGGAGGCCTTGCAGGAAGAGGCATATAAAGGAATTGTAAGAATAGACAGCAACACAATGAATCTTCTAGGTGTAAGACCTGGAGATGTTATTGAAATTGAAGGCTCAAGAGTTACTGTTGGTGTTGTTGACCGTGCATATCCCTCTGACGTAGGCCAATCAATAATCAGAATGGATGGAATTTTGAGAAGAAATGCAAAAACAGGAATCGGAGAAACTATTAAGGTCAGGCCTGCAGAAGTGAAAGAAGCAAAATCAATGGTGATTGCTCCAGCTCAAAAAGGAATAATGGTGCAAGCTCATCCGGATGTTTTCAAGCGAGGTTTATTAGGAAGAGCAGTTGTTAAGGGAGATATAGTTGCATTGGGAGGAACAAGAAGAAGACGCAGGACACTTGCAGAATCTCCATTCTTCGATGATATTTTCAATTTCGAAGATACATTATTTGATAACTTTGGATTCTCATCTTTAAAATTTATAGTAGTAGATGCAATTCCTAAACAGCCAGTCATAGTTACAGAGACTACAGAAATAAAAGTAAATCCAAAGGCAGTTGATGTCATAGAGGAATCTTTTCCAGAAGTTACTTACGAAGACATTGGTGGATTAAAAGAAGAAATCAAAAAAATTAGAGAAATGGTTGAACTACCATTACGTCATCCTGAAATTTTCAAGAGGTTAGGAATTGAGCCACCAGCAGGTGTTTTATTACATGGTCCTCCCGGATGCGGTAAAACTTTATTGGCAAAAGCAGTTGCAAATGAGTCTGATGCACATTTTATTTTAGTTAACGGTCCAGAAATTATGAATAAATATTATGGGGAAAGTGAAAAAAGAGTGAGGGCATTGTTTGAAGAAGCTGAAAAAAATGCTCCATCAATCATTTTTATCGACGAGATTGATGCAATTGCTCCAAAAAGAGAGGAAGTTCATGGAGAGTTGGAAAGAAGAGTTGTAGCTCAGCTCCTTTCAATGATGGACGGTCTGAAAAATAGAGGAAAAGTTGTAGTTATAGCAGCAACAAATAGACCGAATGCAATTGATCCAGCATTAAGAAGACCGGGAAGGTTTGATAGGGAAATTTCAATTTCAGTTCCTAACAAAAAAGGAAGATTGAACATTTTAAAAATCCATACAAGGAACATGCCTATGACAGAGGATGTAAAACTTGAAAAACTTGCAGAGGTAACTCATGGCTTTGTCGGAGCAGATGTTTCAGCACTGGCAAAAGAAGCAGCGATGAATGTCTTAAGAAGATTGCTTCCAGAGATAAAACTTCAAGAGAAAGAACCAATTTCAAAAGAGGTATTAGAAAAATTAATTGTTACAAAAGAAGATTTTCAGGAAGCATTGAAAATTGTAAGGCCTTCTGCAATGAGGGAAATTTTAGTTGAAATACCAAACGTAAAATGGAGCAGAGTAGGGGGGTTAGAATCTACAAAGCAGGAACTAAAAGAAGCAGTTGAGTGGCCGTTAAAGCATCAGAATGCATTTAAGAACCTAAGCATTAAGCCTCCTCGCGGAATATTATTATATGGTCCTCCCGGATGCGGAAAAACTCTTCTTGCAAAAGCAGTTGCAAACGAATCTCAGGCAAATTTTATTTTAGTAAAAGGTCCTGAGTTGTTAAACAAGTTCGTCGGCGAATCAGAGAAAGGAGTTAGAAAAGTTTTCGAGAAAGCACGTCAGCTAACGCCAGCAATTATATTTTTTGATGAGATTGATTCATTGGTACCTCGACGTGGAGGTTTTGATAATTCCGGAGTTACTGAGAGGGTTGTAAATACTTTACTTTCAGAAATGGACGGATTGGAGGAATTGAATGATGTGATTGTAGTGGCTGCTAGTGTTACTGGAGATACTCCTGTTTTAGTGAAAGAAAATGGGGAAACAAAATTTGTTAATATTGGTGAGTTTGTAGATAAATATTATGAAGAAAATGAAGAGGGTATAGAAAAACCAGTAGAAGACATTGAGGTACTCGGATTTGAAAAAATTGATGGTAAAAAAATTAAAGGAACAAGGTTTAAGAATAGTGCATTTAAAAAAGTTAGAAGTGTTTTTAGACACAAAGTAGACGAGATTTATGAAATAGGATTCCTTGGTGGAAAAATAAAAACTACCGGGAATCATTCAGTTTTCGTAAGAACTAGGAAAGGTGTTGAGTTCAAACCAGTTTCTAAATTAAAAGAAGGAGAATATTTAGTTGATTTACCTTACAAAACTCAAAAGAAAAATAGATATGAAAACTTAAGAGCACATAACTTTGATGAGAGCAGACTAGACTTAGTTTTGCCGGTCTATGAATTTGATTCACAACTACAGCATGATTATGAATTCGGTTTAAACTCTCCACTATCCCAAAGTCAAGTTGCCTCACATATAGGGGTTGCGCAAACAACAGTGTCAAATTGGAGAAATAATAAATGCGTTCCTAGAGAATTGAGTTTGAATTATTATAAACATAGTTTGCCAAATCTTGTAAACGTAACTCCAAGTTTAATGCGTTTGTTTGGTTATTATACCGCTGAGGGTTATGCAAGAAAGGAGATAGACTTTTGTTTCAACAAGAAAGAAATAGGATATATTAAAGATGTTCAGCAACTTATGAAAAATATTTTTGGACTTACTCCTCAAAGAATCAGAAACACAACAAAAAATGCAGTAAATCTTATTTATCAATCAAAACCCCTAGCAGATTTCTTCATTAGATACTGTGGTACTGGTGCTAAAAACAAACAAATTCCAAGCTTTTTATTTGAATCCCCTAGAGAATATTTTCTGGAGTTTCTTAGAGGATATGCAGCAGGTGATGGGCACGAGAATAAGAAGGGGATAGAAATAACTTCCATTAGCAAAAATCTGATTGTTGAATTAAATTGGTTGTGTAGAATGCACGGGATTAAAACACATATTTCCAGTTTTACGACAAAAGCAGGAAGAAGGATAGGAGAGGGCAATCCTATAAATAAGTCCTCTTTAGCTTTTAGATTAAGAATACCTGCGGGTAGTAGTCCTTTTAATAAAAATCTAATTAAATCAAGTTCTAAAAGAGCAAAAATAAAATCAATTAAGAAACTATCCTATGATGGATATGTTTATGATTTCTGTGGTTGTGAAAATGAAGCTTTCTTCGGCGGAGAAACGCCTATATTACTACACAATACTAATCGTCCGGATATGCTTGATCCTGCTTTATTAAGGCCAGGAAGATTTGACAGGATGATACTGGTTACAACACCCGATGAAAAATCAAGGCTGGAAATATTTAATATCAATACAAAAGACATGCCTCTTGCAACTGACGTTGACCTTGAAAAATTAGCAAAAGAAGCAAAACTCTATACCGGAGCAGATATAGAAAACGTTTGCAAGGAAGCTGGAATTTTAGCACTAAGAGAAAATCTAAAGGCTAGAGAAGTTACAATGAAGCACTTTGAAGATGCACTTAAAAAAACAAGGGCAAGTGTGACAGAAGAAGATATAGAAGCGTACAAACTTATTGAAGAAAGATTTTTCAGGTCAGCAAGAGGGGCAGCAATAAGAAAAGAAGTTCCAACTTACTTTGGATAGGATAAATTTCAAGAATGGCAAAAATTAAAGAAATTCACTGGATAGA
>CAYIWL010000007.1:0-24109 GCA_964367085.1 Candidatus Woesearchaeota archaeon | reverse complement strand
TATATGAAGGCATTAATTCTCCCAATGTAATTCTATATACTGGAGAATCCATTACGTTATATCCAACATTAAATTCACTTAAATTATAATTAGTTTCCATTTTTCAAATATCCAGCTCCGCTTCTTTTGCATATCTCATGATGAATTCTCTTCTCGGCTCGACTTCTTCTCCCATTAAGATAGAAAACATCCTGTCAGCAAGTGTTGCATCTTCAATCATAACTTTTTTCATATATCTGTTATCTGGGTCTAGAGTTGTCTCCCATAGCTGCTCTGAATTCATCTCTCCTAATCCTTTGTACCTTTGAACTGATGCTCCGTCTCTTCCTATTTCCTCGACTAATTTTTTATACTCTCTTTCATCGTATACATAAAATGTTTTTTTGTTTTTTACAACTTTGTATAATGGAGGCATTGCAATATACACATGTCCATTTTCAATCAGGTCTCGCATGTATCTGTAGAAGAAAGTTAATAATAAAGTGCAGATATGTGATCCGTCTACGTCGGCATCTGCCATGATAACAATTCTTCCATATCTTAATTTAGCAATGTTGAATTCGTCTCCTATGCTGCATCCTAATGCTAAGATAATTGGCTGCAATTTATCGTTTCCATATACTTTGTCGATTCTTGCTTTTTCAACGTTCAACATCTTCCCCCATAATGGCAGGATGGCTTGGGTTTTTCGATCTCTTCCTGAAATGGCTGTTCCTGCTGCACTATCTCCTTCAACTAAAAATACTTCACATTTACTAGGATCTCTTTCTTGACAATCGGCTAATTTTCCTGGCAGGCTTCCTGATTCCAATGCGGATTTTCTTCTGGTTAGTTCTCTTGCTTTTCTTGCTGCTTCTCTTGCCTGTGCAGCATTTAAGCACTTGCTCAAAATTATTCTTGCTATGCTTGGATTTTCCTCAAAGTAACTTGTTAATTTATCATAAACAATTGAGTCTACTATGCCTTTTATCTCGCTATTTCCTAGCTTTGTTTTTGTCTGCCCTTCAAACTGCGGCTCTGGAACTTTTACATATATTATTGCTGTCAACCCTTCTTTAACATCTTCTCCTGTTAACTTTGTGTCTCCTGACTTGTTTTTCTTTGCATAATCATTAATACTTCTTGTTAATGCTGTGGAAAATCCTGTGTAGTGTGTTCCATGTTCAACTGTGTTGATGGAGTTCACAAAGGAAAACACTCTTTCATTGTATTCTGAATTGTACTGCATTGCTATTTCAATAACTGTCTTTTCCTGGATTTTTTCAAAATAAATAGAATCGTGAATCGGGGTTTTATTTTTGTTGATGTCTTCGACAAAGCTTTTTATTCCCCCTTCGAAATAATAATTATTTTCCCTTCCATCTCTTTCATCCTTGAGATTAATTCTGATTCCCTTGTTTAAATAAGCTAACTCTTTTAACTTGCCTGAAATTATTTCATAATCGAAGATAATGCTTGAAAAAATTGTATTATCCGGATAGAATGTGATTCTTGTTCCTGTTGATTTTGCAACTCCATTAGTTGATAACTCTCCTATCGGAACTCCTTTTTTGTATTCTTGGAAATAAACCCTTCCATCTCTCATGACTTCTACTTTGAGCCATTCGCTTAATGCATTTGTAACTGAAATACCGACTCCATGCAATCCTCCAGAAACTTGGTATGTTTTTTTGTCAAATTTTCCTCCTGCATGTAGCTTAGTCATTACTAGCTCTAATGCAGATTTTTTGAATTGCTTGTGGATATCAACTGGAATTCCTCTGCCGTCGTCTTCAATTGTAACGCTTCCGTCTTTATGGAGTGTAACGCTCAAGTTTTTACAATAGCCAGCAAGATATTCATCAACCCCATTATCAACAGCTTCAAAAATTAAATGATGCAGGCCACGTATTCCAATATCTCCTATATACATTGATGGACGTGTCCTTACTCCTTCCAACCCTTCAAGCACCTGAATGCTTTCAGCAGTGTAACTAGTTTTTTCAGCCATTTTAGTAATCAAAAACCCTCTTCTTTTAATGAAAAAGCTAATTTTCCTTTAAAAACCTTTCTCCTGTAAAACCCTTGTATTTTGCCTCTACAGGCTGTATAAACCTGTTTTAGAAAAAAATAATAGCAAAGTTTATATATGATGAAAGCAGTTTTTTTGTAAATGAGAATCATTCTGGATACAAACTTTCTCATTGATTGTGCAAAGCTTAAAATTGATTATGGGGAGCAGTTAAAACATCATGAACTCTTCGTTTTAGACGCGGTTATTGATGAGTTAGAAAAACTTATAAAGCAAAAAAAAGCCAAGCATGCTAATCTTGCACTGCAGATTTTGAGGCATAAAGGTGTTAAGATCATCAAGACTGAAAAAAAACAGGATGTTGACTCTTTGCTTGCAGGGCTTAAAAGTTATGCTATTGCGACAGCAGATAAAGAGCTGAAAAAAAGGCTGAAGAACAGAAAAATATTTGCGATAAGGCAGAGAAAATATATAAAGGAAATAAAATGACTGTTGTGAAAATAATATTAGGAGTTATAGACGATAAATGTATTATGAATTAGAATTAGAGGGGCATGTTAGAGTGCCGCCCAAGGATTTTACTGAAGCAGATTTGAAGAAGATAATCTTGAAAGGGTTGAATGAGAAATTTGAAAACTTTATTTCTAAAGATCTTGGAATAGCGATTGCAGTTTTTGACGTTAAAGAAATTGGCGAGGGAACGATAATTCCTGGAGACGGTGCTTCTTATTACCGGACTAAATTTACCTTGTTGGTTTTCAGGCCTGAAATTCATGAGCTTACTGTTGGAGAGATAACTGAGATAACTGATTTTGGAGTGTTTTTCAACATGGGTGCTATCGACGGTATGATCCATCTTTCTCAAACCATGGATGATTTTGTAACTACCTCTAAAGCAGGAGTGTTAACAGGAAAAGAATCTAAGAAAATGTTGAAATCCGGAGATAGGTGCAGAGCGAGAATAATTGCTGTCAGCTATAAAGAAATGAATAATCCTAAGATCGGATTGACGATGAGACAGCCTGGTCTTGGAAGCTTGATGGCTGTTAAGGATGAAAAAGAGAAAACAAAGCAGCAGGATGAGAAGAAAAAATGAAAAAGAAATACTGCAGAGATTGCAAAATATTAGTGAAAGGAGATAAGTGTTCTGTTTGCAATAAGATGGAATTTACTGAGAACTTTCAAGGAAGGCTGTTTATAACTGATGCTAATAAAAGCGAGATTGCAAAAAAACTTGAAATAAAACACTCTGGAGAGTATGCGATTAAAGTGAGGTAAGAATGAGAAAGATAAAGGAAACCTATTTGCCGTTATTGAACAGAACAGAGGTAACATATGAGATAGAGCATTCAAGGCAGCCCACTCCTAAAAAAGAAACCATCAAAAAACAGATAGCTAGTGAGCTAAAAACCGACGAGGAATTGATAAACCTTAGTAAAGTTGCTACTAAATTCGGAACTTCAAAAACTATTGTCACAGCTGAAATCTATAAAACTAAAGACGATATGCAAAAGCTGATAAAGAAAAATAAAAAGGCTAAAGGAAATGGCAAAGAAGAAAATAAAGAACAAAAGGCCTAGTACTGTCTGGAAAAAGTACAAAGTGGAAGGAAGTTCTGTTAAAAGAGAAAAGTGCTGCCCTAAATGCGGAACAGGGTATTTTCTTGCGAATATGAAAGACAGGTATTACTGCGGAAAGTGCAAGTATGTCGAGATGAAGCCTAGATAGAGAGGTAATAAAAACTGTTTTTTCAATTCAATCTTTTAGAGAATATTTAGAACAGTAATATCCACTGATACTCAGAATGTCTATGCGTTTCCTAGTTAACCTTGCTAAAACACTTCTTCCTTTGTCTTCCGTTTCATATCTCCGGTTATCTTGATAGCTTCTAATCTCTATCATTGGAGATCGGCTAGATTGATGGTTAGATCTTAGCATTAATCCTGAATTTAGCACCTTTTTGAAAGTCTTCCTTGCTTCTTTTTCTTTTTTATAGAAAAATCCTACTTCAAGCTCGGCAACATATACTACTTTTGAACGGTTATCAATATAGAGGCCTAGGATTCCTGTCTCACCGACAAATAGATCCTCCTTATCATTTTTGCTTAATTCTTCAACAAGGCTGTCAAGTTTTCTATTTGCTCTGCCTCGTTCAGAATAGTGAGAGGGCATCTCAAACAAATCAGAAGGCACATAGGTTCCTATTACTACTTTCCTTGATCTAAAATCTTTGAGTTTCATCGGAGTAGTTTTTCTACAGCAGGATGTTTTTAAAACTTTCCATGCGCAAAAGCAAAAGAAATTATCAAACCCAGAATCCAGGCCGAAGCCCGAATCCCGGGAAAAGAGGTGATATAGCTTTTGTGAATTACCACTAGTATATAAATCTTTCGGTTTAATACTACTTTAAAATAGTTACAGTCTTGAGACGATAGCTTTGTTTTGTCACTAGCAGTAAAAACAATTATTTTACATGCTCTCTTATCAAAGGCTCATAAATCTCCCTCGGGAACCATGCTGGGAATACCTTTCCAAAAGATTTTCTCTTATAGTTCTCATGGCTTATTTCAGGATGTTCAATCCTAACTTTATCCTCTTCCAATGTAAAAAGTTGCACTTCTACGGGAAGGCTGCCGTATGCTCTACATATCCCTAATCCCATATGATCTAAAGGAACAGGTACGAATAAAGTAAATGAAATATTTCTAAAATCGCTACTAGATTGAGGATTATCCACTTTTATTCTAGTCCTATCTTTATAATCTTTGAGTGTGCTGCTAGGAGATGATTCTAATTTCAGATATTTAATAAATCCTTGTCTTGCTTTATCATCTTCAACTATGAATTCGAAACCAGTTAAATCATCTATATCTTCAAGGTATTTATCCTCTTTTTCAAGGCATAATTTCATAAGCAGGGAGCTATATTTTAAGGTTTCATCAGGATACATAACTTTTACTCTTGAGCGTAAAGGAGTGCTGTTTCCATAAACTCTAACCCCCGGAGTTGTGTTCCAGGAAGAGTTGTGCCCATTTACCTTTACATCTTTTCTATCATGAAATCCTAGTAATTCCTGAAACCAGTTTAAGCAATTATCGTAATGGCGAACAGATGCCAAAACTCCCAAATCTCCGTTTATATGAAGGACTCTCTTCCCTAAATCATATGCTCTAGCTTTTCTGTAAGCTGAAACTGATAAAGGAATCCTTCTTTCATCGCTAAGTTTTCTATTCTTTAATTCTATCCATTGTTCTCTTCCCCTCATTAAAAAGTCAAATAAAGTCATATTTGCTGGGATTATATCTGTATGAAAATTAAAATCAATGTCTCTTAGGTAGTCTTCACACAAAGAATTGATTGCAGTGGTGGCTTGGTTCATCGCAGAAAAAATTTCCACTTCAATAGCGCCGTCACTGGCGTCAGGGAAAAATCTTCTCCTAAAACGGTTTAGTAAATGATTACAATTTCCATCACAGAAAGATCTTCTGATGCCTTCAGATTTAAAAATCGGCATTTTTGGGCTGGTGTTAAACTTATCCCAAAGTTTATTTAAAGGAGGTTCTTGCTCTTCAGGATATAACCTTTCTATCAAATCATCAGTTTTTGGCATACTTAAAATTGACAAAGTTTACTTTTTTAAGCCTTGCCATAGCAATGTTTAAATAAACCCGTTTATTATTAACCCATAGATGCAAGATCGTATTTTCGAGATGCTCTTGAAAGAGGATGAGATAACCTGGCAGACAATTCTTTATGACCTAATAAAAACAGAGGAGATGAACCCTTGGGACATTGACATTTCTTTGCTTTCAAGGAAGTACTTAGAGACGGTTAAAAAATTGCAGGAGATGAATTTCTCTGTTTCAGGAAAAGTTATTCTTGCTTCTGCGATTATGTTGAGAATGAAGTCTCAAAAACTTCTTGAAGAGGACATTGTCAGATTTGAATCTATATTCAATCCTATCGAAGAAGAGTTTATTCCAGAAGGCCTTGATCAAGAATCTTTGGATGCACTTGAGAAAAATAAGATAGTGGTTATCCCTAAAATGCCTCAGCCTAGAAGGAGAAAAGTTTCTCTAAATGATCTGATCTTTGCGCTGCAAAAAGCATTGAGAGTAGATCAGAGAAGAGTTATAAGAAAAGAATATGCTTTGGATGTTCCTTTGGTTGTCCCGCCTGAAAAGAGAGCTAACATAAATGATTTGATAGATAACATCTATAACAAGATAGTAAATGTATTTAAGACAGAGAAAAAATTAACTTTTGAGAGACTTGTACAAAGCGATAGGAGAGAAGATAAGATAGCTACCTTTGTTCCTTTATTGCACTTAGATCATCAGAGAAGAATTGATTTGATGCAAGATGAGCATTTTGGTGAGATTGAAATAAAAGTAAATAATAATAAAGAGGTGACTGAATGAAAACGATAACTCAGATCAGCCAGAAGTCTTTGGCTAATCTTTTTGGGATATTTGGAGTTTTTTATGGAATAGTTATAGGCTTGTTCCTAGCCTTGTTCAGCAGTGTTGGTAGTTCATTAGTTGGGACTCCAATTCCAGGATTAGGGATTTTGTCTATAGTTGTTTCTCCTGTAGCATATGGTGCAGTAGGTTATGTATCTGGGCATTTGAGTGCGGGCATATATAACAAACTGATTGTTCCAAAACTAGGCGGCATTGAAATAGAACTGGAATAATCTTTTTTATTTTATTATTTTATTTTTGATTTTTTATGCTATCATTTTTGGTTTTTGCTTTATCAGTTCTTTCTCGATGAATTTTTGAGAAATAATCTTATCCAACTCAAGTAATCTTTTTACTAAAGCACTACCTAGATTAAGCTTGTATAATTCAGCCCTTCCAATTCTTCTGGTTTTCACAACTACTTCCATTAAAACTAATCTGTTCCAAAACTGATGCAAAGTACTCCAGCCAATGTCTGAATTTTTTGCAATATCTGTTAAACGGTAGTCGAATTCCCTGTTTTCCAAAAAGAAATCTATAACTTTGACTATCGGAGAATCTCCAAACACTAACCTAAATGAGGATTTGTTTTTCATAATAACCGACAAAGTTTATTTTATAAATTCAACATGTGGTAAATTTTTAAAATGATCATCCCCTGTAAGAAATTTTACATTATTTGTAACAGCAATAATATATCCAAGACAATCAATGTATGATATTCTAACATCTTCCCTCATTTTCTTCCTAAATATCATTGCCTTACTTATAACCTCAATATCAAAGTCACTTACATACGCTGAAAATTTTTTCAAATAAAAATCTGCTGTCTTTAAGTCGAACCTTGTCAAAATGAAATAGTGTAGCTCTGCAAGATTATACTTTGTTGTAATAAACTTCATGCTTAAGTATTTCTTGTAATTTTCATTGCCTTTAACAATTTCAATCATTGCATAGGTATCTAGAAAATAATCCATCTCTAATCAAACCTACTTTTAAATTTCTCGTCAATTTCCCTCATAATTTTATCTGTGGATTCTTCAATCTTGAGTGAGCCAAAAAGCTCTTTTGCAGGAGCCATTTTCCTCTTAATAACTACTATTACGGTTTCATTATCTCTAAGATTCTCTTTTTCAATCTCTTCTTTCGGAATTAAAACTCCATAAGAATTTCCCCACTTTCTAATCTTGCTTTCTATCATGTTTAAACATATGTATAAACTTAATATATAAATCTATCTATAATTGCTTTTTGTCTCCAAATTTCAATGCTAATTTAACTGCCTCCTCTGGATTCTTTGCAGTATAGACTTTTTGTCTTTTCCTTTCATCAATATACCTTCCTGCTAATCTATCTGACCATCCTTTAGTCCCTTCTAATGCAATTATCGGGATATTTCCTTGATAGGCGATTACCATCTCTGTTAAGGTTCCAGACCCTCCGCCAATTGTTATAATCGCGTCACAACTTAATGTTAAAATAAATTCTCTTCCCCCGCCTCGATCCATTCCAGTAGTGATTATTACATCTGCATCTTTTTGGAAGATTTCTTTTCCTTTACCATATGTAACGCCCACAGTCAATCCTCCTTTCTTTTTTGCCCCCCTACATGCTGCTGTTGATAAAGAATCATAGTCTTTTTCTGCTCCAAAAAGTAAAATACAACCATTATCGGCTATAATCTCTCCAATCCTTTCAGCTAATTCTTCTAATTCTTTTTCGTATTCTAAATCTGCGGCAGAACCCATAACTCCTATTTGTAGTTTTCTCATATTTTTATCCTCCATCGTATTTTACTGGTGTTCCTAATCCTTCTAAGTTGTAATCATCTGACTTTAATCTTTCAGTAAGTATCTTGTAATAATCTTTGCATAGTTCTATAACCTCTTGCTCGTATTTATCTAAAATACTTGCCCATTTAGGAAGATTTTCCCAATATGGAATATACAATCTATTCTCCTTATTTGTTCCTACACTTCTGCCGTCGATTCCAAACAAATCTCTGAGTTCCAACCATTCATAAAAATCAAATAGATTTAGAACTTTCATTCTTCGATTTTTATTTATCTTCCTGTTGGCTCTGTTGTCTGCAAATCCCAAAAATATTTCTTCTATATCAATGTCTTCTTTCTCTATTAAATTGCATATCTCTATAAGAGTTTCCCCTTCAAAAGCACCTACATCAGTTAATACAACTCTATCGTATTTTTTTAATCTATTAATCTGTTTTTCCAAAGGTTCAGATAAAGGCCTCTCTCCGATTTTTACTTCTCCTGTTTTAGGATCTGTAACTCTTGTAACTTCAATATATTCATCTGCATTTGTTATGTAAACCCTATCCAGACTGACAACAGGATATTCACTTTTCTCGACGAGAGAATCCAATTGTTTGGATGTTGAATCTGTGTCGATAACTACCCTGCTTATGTTATTTGGAATAAATGACCAAAACCTAGAAACAAACTCATCTTCTAAAACTCTTATGTCTAATGTTAAATCTCTATTTAATTTATAACCAAATTTTCTTTCTAGAGTTTCCACTAAATCTTTTGTTATAAGATACGTGAAGACAACCAGCACTTTCTAGTGCTTTAACCCCTAAAATTTCATTACTCATTTTTCTTAGCCTCCAACTTTATTTTTTTAACAACGTTTTCAACACTTAGCATTTCTTCTTTCCCTGATTTCATATCCTTTAATTTTACTTTATTTTTTTTTAGTTCATCCTCGCCAATAATAACTGCATAAGGAATTTCCATCTTATCTGCATATTCCAAATTTTTTCCAACGCCTTTCTTGTCGAATACAACATCTACATTAATATTGTTTTTTCTCAATTCTTCTGCTATCTCCAAAGACTCCCTTTGCGTGTTAATTGGGATTATGTAAATATCTGTAACTGTTTTCTTGATTTCTTTTTTGCTGGTCTTCATAGCATTAACTATTGGCTCCAATCCGAAAGAGATTCCTGTTGCTGGATATTTGTTGTTTCCTTCCAGGAATTTCCCTATCATATCATCATATCTTCCGCCTGCCGCTACCGAGCTTTTTATTTCAGAGTTTTTCAGGAAGACTTCAAAAACTACTCCTGTATAATAAGATAGTCCTCTTGCTAAATCCCCATTAAACTCCGCATTTTTAATACCTAAACTTTTTAGGCATCTTAATATTTCAGAGACTTCTTCAAATCCCTTTTCATATTCAGTGTCTTTGAATTTCTTTTTTTTCTTGGCGAATAATTTTGCAACGTATTTTTTTAGATCTTCAGGAGAGTTTATTTTTGCTGTTGTCAATAATTTGCTCATCTCTTTGTATTCTTTGATTCCTTTCTTCTTTAGGTCTTCAACAACGCCTTTTGTCCCGATCTTCTCCAATTTATCTAAAGAGAGTATGAAATCGATTTTGTCTTTTTCAGGAATGTCTAGTGATTCCATGATAGCATCCAATATCTTTCTTGAGTTTATTTTGATTTCAACCTTTAAACCTAGTTTTTCAAAAATTTTTGCAGCCAAGATCAGAAGTTCAGCATCAGCCAATGGAGAGAAACTTCCGATTGTGTCAACATCGCATTGAATAAATTCGCGAGTTCTTCCGAGCTTTATTGGACCGTCTCTGTAAACAGTCCCTATCTGATACCTCTTGAAAGGCAGTTTTATTTGAGGATTCATGCCAACATATCTTGCTAATGGGACAGTTAGATCATATCTTAAACCAAGCTCTCTTTTTCCTTGGTCTTTTAACTTGAAGGTTTCTTTTAGAATCTCTTCTCCACCTGCATACTTAGCTGAGAGAACGTCAAACCTTTCTATTATCGGTGTTTCTAATGGAGAGAATCCGTAATTTTCGAATACTTGTTTGAATATGCTAATTAACTGATTTCTGAAAATGCTTTCTTCTGGACCTAAGTCCTTCATTCCACGCGGATTTTGAAGATTCATATTTCACCTCTTTTTTGAAGGATGGATACCGAGACTTGAACTCGGATCTCAAGCTCCACAGGCTTGCGTGAAAACCCTTTCACCATACCCATCATACTTCTCTCTACTTGCTGAGCATATAAAAAACTTTTCACAGAGTTCAAACTATTAAAACTAGAATTACTCTTTATGAAGATAATCAACTCTGTTCATGGTAAAGAATAATTAGAAATAATGGTATTTAAAACTATCTGTATGTATTGTAACATTAAAGGGGCTTTTTCTAAATAAATTAAAAACCAAAAACTATAAATATAAGCGGTACCTAATCACCTCTATGACAAGGTTACAAAAGCAATTATCAAGAAAAGTTGGTGATAAAGAATACCCTAAATATGTAGTTGTTATTTCACCAAAAGATATTAAAGAAGCAGGTTTTAAAGAAGGACAAGAATTATTTGTTAAAGTAAAAAAAGGAGAAATTAGACTAAAAAATAATCATCTTGAGGCGTTTAAATCGCCATAAGGAAAAAGACAACTGATATTATAATGAAGTACCCATAATATTGTTTCTGCTTTGTCAATAGGGTCTCTTCTCTGAAAATCTTTTCTCCATTTAAATCCTTTAATCCTGGCAGAATTAATTGATTCATTTACCGTTTTACCTTTAATTATAGACTCTGGTATTGCATTAGATGTTTCTTTAATTGCAGTGACTAAATCATTTTTTAAAGGAGTACACTCTCTACCTTCATTATAAGGCATACAAAATCTTTTTTTATATCCTATAAATGCTTTTGCTTTTCCATTATCTACGATTGAATACCCTAATTTTTCTCCACTACCACATGCTACAATATAAACTATTTTATTTTTTAGGAAGTGTTCATTATGATTAAAAATAAAGATTGGTTCATCTTTATGCCCACATACTTTTTCTTCATCCCCATGTCCACTTATAAAAACAAATTTAGGATTTTTTTTAGAAAGATATTTTTCCACATTATCTTTTGTTGCTTTTGATTTATGCTTATCATGAAAATGTACAGCACTTACACCATTATCTTTTGCAAAATTATAAATTTCTGTAGCCCATAGATGAAGATTGCTCGTTACATAATCTTTTTCATAACTGGTTATAAATACCAAACTATATCACCGTAGTTTTGATTGACCTAAGATAATCTAAATGCATTTCTATTATCTCCTCTCCAATTTCATCATTAGATTTAATTAATTCAATCATGTCTTTTTGAGATAATATCATCTCATCTCCACCAAAACATAGCTTTATATCAGAAGGCATTACCTTAATCCTTTGAATTACAAGTTCTTTAATATCTTCAGAGTAGGGCATTTTAAATAATCTCCATTTCTTTTAATATTTTAAGTATTTTCTTACTTAAATCTGTTTCGCTTTCTATTTCTTCAAAAGCAAGATTCCAACTAATAGGTTTTTTATCAATTACTACAATTATTTCGGTTCTAACATTAATAGGTAAGGAAGCATATATTTTTCTAAATCTTTTTTCTATAGACCCTTTTTCATCCATATATCTTATATAAAAATGTTAAGGTATTTAAAAGTTACTAATGCGTTCTAATGCTTTAGGTACCGATATGTTTATATAGTATAGTAGGTACCTAATATGTATGAAAAAACAAAAAATATCTTGTCCGAATTGTAAAGGAATCAAGACAATTAAGCGAGGATTTAGAAAGACCGAAAACAGAGGCAAGATTCAAAGATATTATTGTCAGGATTGTAAGAAAAGGTTTGTAGAAAATGAAGGATTCATAAGAATGCGTAATAATCCTCAAAAAATAACTCAAGCCATGCATATGTATTTCTCTGGAATGTCACTAAGAAAATCACAAGAGCATTTAGGAATATTCTATAATCATAATGCTTCTCATATGTCCATATTAAGATGGATTCAAAAATACATGACACAGATAGGAAAATTCACAGATACTTTAAATCTTAAAGTTGGACATGAATTAATGAGTGATGAAATGGAAGATAGAGTAAAAGGTAAGCAATGCTGGTTTGTAGATGTCATGGACACCAAAACAAGATATATGGTTAGCTCTGATTTTATGAGAAGCAGAACTATTCAAAACCTTACTAATGTCTTGGCAAATGCAAAAAGAAAAACAGGAGAGCAAGTAACAATAATAACAACTGATGGATTGCAGGGTTATCCAAGAGTTTTAAGGAAAACATTTGGTTTACAATCTCCATATAATTCTACAAGCAAAACAAAGAGCAAGGTAATCCATAATATCGTTATCGCTAAAGAAAGAGGATTTAACCACAAGATAGAAAGACTGCATAATTCAATAAGAGAAAGAATAAAAGTCATGAGAGGATTTGGAAGTTTACAAAGTGCCAAGGCAATTATGAAAGGCTATGAAATCTACTATAATTTTTTACGAAAACATCAAGCAATAAATAAATATCCTTATGAATTGGCTACTAATTTACAATTAGGCAAGAATAAGTTGTTGGAGCTGATTAAGTTAAGTAATCAAATTCTATCGAAATCAGAACGCTGACCATCAAAACCGCATTTTTTACAAGCTAAGATTTTACCTACAGGTTCTGTTTTTGATTCAAAAGCTCCTTCTTTCCCATCTTTACGAATATTTACTTCTGCACCAAACTTCTTCAATTCTAAACTATCTACTTCTGTGCTTCCACATTTTTTACATTTGTATTTCATAATAAACTAATATTTTTGATGTTTATATCCTTTATGTCTCTTTACTTTAACTTTACAATACATGAAATTAGGTAAGAACAAATTATTAGAGTTATTAAACTTAGGTTTTTTTAAGTGGAGGCTCTAATAAACCACAAATATAAAATCCCAATGCTAAAGCAAAAGCAAAATAAGAACCCATACGATAAATATTATCATTTATCATCATAGTATCCATAGACCAAATCGAAGAGTCTGAACCTGTTTTTATTGCTAAATCACCAAAGTTCCACTGAGCATCATCGTAAAAATTAGCAGTCCAAGCCAGAAGTAAGAATAATATAAGAAAGATAAATGCTAATACATACCATTGTTTTTTATTCATAACCTTAATAAGTGAAATCTTCTTTAAAAACGTATTGTTTTATAAGTCCCCCTTATGTTACAATACACTGTATGTACCTTGCAATATTAAATTTTTACACCGTTTTGTAGATACCTAAATTTCTTTGTTTTAATTTTTACATCGATAAAATTATTTCCCCCTACAAAATTTACAAAAACGCAATATTTAAATACAATGTAGGGTGATGAATTAATATGAAAATTATTGAGAAAAAAGGATACTGTTATCTAAAACATTCTTATAGAAAAGGAAAAAAGATAGTTACAAAAGAAAGATACTTGGGGAAAACAATACCGGAAAACATCGAAGATATTAAAGAAGAGATGCTAAAAGAGGGAAAAATAGAATTGCATAAAAAACTTGAAAAAATAAAAAATGAATTCCGAAAAGAGTGGGAGAAGTTCCCTGATTCAGTAAAGGAAAGAGAGCTTGAAGAGATAGCAATAGCATTTACTTATAATACTAATGCAATAGAGGGGTCAATGATAACTCTAGAGGAAGTTAGAGAAATCATTGAGGATAAAATGGCTCCTAACAAACCACTAAGGGATGTTAAAGAAGCAGAATTTCATGCTAAGGTTTTTTTAGAGATGCTAAAGAAAAAAGAAAATGTTTCAAATAGATTAATGCTAGATTGGCACAAAAAAATATTTGGGGAAACAAAACAAGATATAGCAGGAAGATATCGTGATTATCTTGTTAGGATTGGAAATTATCGGGCGCCAGACTGGCAGGATGTTAAAAAACTGATGAAACAACTTGTCAGATTTGTTAATTCAAGTAATATTAATCCTGTTGAATTAGCAGCAATTTCTCATTATAGATTTGAAAAGACCCATCCTTTTGGCGATGGTAACGGAAGAATTGGAAGATTGTTAATGAATCTTATCTTATGGCAGGGTCAATATCCTATGCTGATTATAGAATATAAAAAAAGAAAATCTTATTATAGAGCATTAAACAAAGGTGAGCAAGGTTTTGTAAATTATTTTATGAAAAGGTATTTGGCAGTGCACAAGAAAAGATTAAATCTCTAAGCTTACTTTTTTTCCATCATCCATTAACAAAACTTTATCTTCTTTCCAGCCTTCTTCCATTGCGAGCTCTTTCATGAACAATTGCTTTTTTCTCCCGTCGTGTGCAGGCATTACATACTTTGGCTTTAGAATCTTTAAAGTATCCCGATGGTCTTCTCTTGATGCATGTCCGCTTACATGGATGTTTGTGAATATTCTTACTCTCCTTTCTCTTAATTTTTCTTCCATTTTTTTTCTATTTGCCAAATTTATTGGATCTGGAATAACTTTTGTAGAAAAGATTACATGATCTGCAGGCTCAAATCTAAACGGCAGCCTTCCATCAAGCATCTTGCTCAGAACAGAGTCTGGCTCTCCCTGATTGCCTGTAACAATTAAAACGTATTTTTTCCTGTTCTTTTCAATGTCTTTTAGCTTTCTGGTTATATGCCTTGCATATGGGATTATCTCTGCTTTTTTGCTGAAGTCAATCAGCTTGCATTTTTCTGCAGACGCGATGTACTTCATCATGCTTCTTCCGAAGATAACAACTTTTCTTCTCATTACTGCTGCAAAATCCATGACGCTTTTTATCCTCGGGATGTGGGATGCAAATGTAGTTGCAATGATCAAGCTATCCTTACATTCTGTATCTAGCATTACATCTCTAAGCAACTCTCTTGCTACTTTCTCGCTTGGGGTTTTCATTTCTATGTTAGCATATAAAGAATCTAAAATAAGCAAGATAACGTTCCCATTTCCAAGCTCTCTCAGCCTCTTAATGTTTGGCTTTGTTCCTAGAACCGGATGGTTATCGAACTTGAAATCATTTGCATAGATTAATGTTCCATACTTGCAGTGGACGGCAATTATAGTTGTCTGTAAAGTGCTGTGAGTTATATTAATGAACTCTGCAGTAATCTTTTTTGAGATGTTAACTTTTGAATTTATATTGACTGCTTTTAAAGGGTTTTTTATATTTTTGTCCTCGTCATTTAACATCTGCCTTATAACTTCAATAGTAAACGGGCTTCCGTATATTGGCGCTTTGTACCTCTCTGCTAAATAAGGAATGGCTGCTATATGGTCTAGGTGGCAATGGCCTACAAGAATTCCTTTGACTTTATCTTTCCAATCATCTATGCAAGAATCATCCGGGACAGCACCTAGATGTATCATTCCCTCTCTATCTAGATTATTCCTATCGTTACCTTCTTCTTCATAATTTATTATAGCGGGCAGAAAAACACCCATATCGAAAATTAGGACTTCATCATCAATCTTAACAGCAGTCATGTTCTT
This sequence comes from Candidatus Woesearchaeota archaeon, assembly GCA_964367085.1. GTDB lineage: Archaea > Nanobdellota > Nanobdellia > SCGC-AAA011-G17 > ARS1403 > JACPIN01. Next base: position 8,289 of record CAYIWL010000007.1, on the reverse strand, counting down.
TCCGACTTCGCTGTAACCGCCCACTGCGCAAACTTCTATCATATTTCTTTCCAATATCTTCAAAAATATACTTTTACTATTTTTAAAACTTTGTTTTTCACACTTTCTTTTTAGGAAAAATAAAATTTGATTCGAAATATTTATAAATCTTTTTTTACCTGCTTTGGATAATGATAAATGAAGCTCTTGAGTACGTGATGGAGAACCCGTTTGAATCCGGAATTTATGCATCCCTTGCTGCTTTTTGGACTTATGCTGCTTACGTTGTTTCAGGAATAATTAGGTTTGAGTTGAGAGAAAGAAACTTGGAGAATAGACTTTTTCATGAAGAGATTTTTTCTGAAGATTAATCTTTATTTTACTCTTCTATGCTGATACCTTTTCTCTGCCTTATCTTCTTGATTATTTTTTCTTGTAATTCTCTTGGCAGTCTTTCAAATCCTTGGTCTACCAAGAAATGGCTTCCCCTTCCGCCTGTGGCGCTTCTTAAATCTGAAGTAAAACCGAACATCTCTGCAACAGGAAGCTTACACTTAACACTAATCATTCCTGATTCTGAATTAACCTCCAATAATTGCCCTCTTTTATTCTGGATTAATCTGCTTATCTCTCCCAGATTTTGCTCTGGTGAGTCGATTTGTAATGTTTGCAATGGTTCTAGCATAACTGTATCTGCTCCTGCCATTGCTGCCCTTATACCCTCTCTTACGGCAGGATAAACTTGAGCTGGTCCTCTATGGATTGTATCTTCATGCAGTTTCATATCTGTTATCCTAACTAAGATTTTATCGCATGGTTCTCTTGCTAATTGGCCTGCATTCATAACTTGCTCAAAACCATCTGCAATTAAATCAATGACTTCATTAATTTGGACTATGCCTTTTGTATTATCAATTAGCATATTCCCCTTGTAGATTTCAAAAACATTTCTTGCTTCTTTTGCATCTACTCCAAGGGAGATAAGCATTTTCCAGAACTCCTGGTCTTTCTTCTTTATCCTTCCTTCCGGCAATTCTCCTTTTTTTATCGCATCATAAATTTTATCCGGCAGAGGCTCAACTATGAAGAAAAATAAATTGTGCTTGTTTGGAGTTTTTCCCTCGGCTTCTGCACTTTTTTTATTAATGGTTTCCCTATAAACAACTAACGGAGGCGAGGTTGTAACTTCCACCCCTTTCTCGCTTTTAATCCTGTTTTCAATTACTTCTAAGTGCAGTTCTCCCATTCCCCGCATCAAATGCTCTCCTGTTTCTTCGTTGATTTCGATGATTATCGTCGGATCTTCCTTGTTTACCTGCCTGAGCACTTCAATTAATTTAGGCAAGTCACTGGGTCGTTTAGCTTCAATTGCTTTTGTAACAACTGGCTCGAAAATATGTTTTATTGCTTCAAATGGCTCAATTGGATTGCTTGAAATTGTTTCTCCTGCGAACGTATCTCTTAATCCTACAATACCTATTATGTTTCCTGCAACAGCTTCATCGATTTGTACTCTTCCTGCTCCTCGATAAATATTTAATTGTTGGACTCTTACACTTTTTTTTGCACCATTCAAATAAATTTCCTGACCTTGCTTTATTGTTCCTGAGAATAATCTTCCTGCTGCAATCTCTCCTGCATGCTTGTCGACGACGATTTTTGTTACGACGAAAGCCAATTCTCCATTAGAATCGCAACTTAACAGGCTTTTTCCTACTTCGCTTTCAGCTTCTCCGTGCCATATTCTGGGAACTCTATATCTTTGGGCTTGTACTGGATTTGGATGATGTTCGATAACCATGTTTAGGACTACTTTATGCAATGGCGCTTTTTTTGCAAGCTCGCTGTGCTTATCTTCCATATATGCGTCGATGACGTCTTTAAAAGTCAGCTTGATACGTTTCATGTATGGAAAACTTAGAGCCCATTTGTGGATTGCACTTCCGAAAGAAACACTGCCATCCTGGACACTTACCTGCCATTTATCTTTAAATTCTTCAGGGGCTAGTGAGTAGATTAATTTGTTTATGTTTTCAATGACTGTAACAAACTTTTGCTGCATTTGCTCCGGAGTCAATTTTAATTCTCTGATCAGCCTGTCAACTTTATTAATGAATAAAACTGGCTTAACTCTCTCTCTTAGAGCCTGCCTGAAAACTGTTTCTGTTTGCGGCATAATCCCTTCTACAGCATCGACTAAAACGATTGCACCGTCGACAGCACGCATAGCTCTTGTCACATCTCCGCCGAAATCAACATGCCCCGGAGTGTCTATTAGATTAATTAAGAAATCTTCACCGTCTCTTTCGTGAACCATATTAACGTTTGCAGCGTCGATGGTAATTCCTCTAGCCTGTTCATCCTCATGAAAGTCTAGAACTAATTGCTGCCCGGCTAGCTCTTCAGAAATCATCCCTGCACCAGCAAGCAAGTTATCAGAGAACGTAGTATTATGAATGATCATGCCTTCAGCGACAAAATTATGATTATCTTTTATTGTAAAATCATAAACCGTGTCTTCATATGTCTCTTCTATTTTCTTAACCTCTATAAATGCTAATTCTTCATTGTTTATTTTACTATTAACTAACCTTTTGACAGCCATTGACTGATTTCCTACTTGGATAGTATCTGTAACATGGCTATAATTTATTCCCTCAACCAGAACCTTCATTTTTTCTTCTTTATATTTAAGCCCAAATCCGATTTCTTTTGCAAAATTTATTGCTGATTGCCCGCTTATTGTCAATGTGTTGTCTTTTTCTTTTATAGAAATACATCCAAATCTTAACAGAAACAAATGCAGGTCATCTATCATATGATTACTTGCTGAGGATAAAGTTATTGCTCTTCTTGCTTTCTCTATCCCTCCATCTGCATCAAAATATCCCCTTATAAATTTAGCAATATATTTATCATCAGACTTAAAAAGAAACTCTGAAATTCTCACATTTTTTGACTTGTTTTTTAATGGATAATCAAAAATAGAGTTTAATACTTCTGCCAATGTGATGTTTGTGACTATTTCGGGAACTCTATCATATTCTCTGAATGTCAAGGAAATATCCAAATCATTGCATATTTTTATCAATTTGTCGCCTAGTTCTTTTTTGCCTACAATAAATTTCTTGTTATGTCCATCCCCTACAAATAATCCTGCAAGATAATAGAAATCCGCAAAATTTTTTGGTAGAGACATGGAATTTGAACTTTTTCCTCTTTGTTTTCCTGTTCTATATGTCATGGATTCTATATTATCATAAACTTTTTCTATATCCAGCTTAAATATTTTTATTAAGCTAAATAGGTCTTTTATTTGGTATCTGTTTTGCCAAGATCCATGATAAAGTGACTTTGATTTTAGACCTGTCGGTATATTCTTAATTCCATGTTTCAAAACAAGTTCTTTGAGTTTTTTCCCATATTCTTGGTTTAATCTTAAATAAAAGTTTTTATTTGATAACCTTTTTAGAATCTCTTTTTTAAGACTTAATCTGTTGCTTACCGATAATCTTCTTGAACATATAATTCTATCTCCTATCTTTAAATCTTTAGCTTCTTTATCTTTAAAATTATTATTTTCTAGGACTATATATTTATGTTCCTGTGTTGTTGTTATTTCAAATCTATTCCTTAAAGTTATTTTTATTGTTTTTCCACCAGTCAACTTCCAAGCCATCTGTATTTGCTTTTTTTCCAATTCTCCAGTTTCTTTATTTAGTGAGAAGGTATTAAATTTCTGTTTTGTTAAATCGTAGATTATATGTTCCCTTGTTTCTTCAAACTTCTTTCCTTTTTTTTCCGCCTTTTTAAATAATCTTTCCGCAGTTATCAGGGTTCCATCTGTTTGATAAATTCTTGAATTCTTACCTATGCATTTCCCATGGTCAATATGGGCAGCGACTCCAACGTTTCTAATTCTTTCCGGTCTTCTCATTAATTCCAAAACTTTTCTAGTTATTTCATCAGCCATTTTTATCTTCTGAACTTTTCGTTTAGTTTATAAGTTTTATGATTTTGAAGAAAAAATAAAGAATGGATTAAGAAAACATGACCTTAATTATTATAAATCCCAGCAAGCATCCGACAGTCAAGAAGGGCATTGCAGGATAATATTTATTATTTTCACTTTTTATTAAGAGATATGTTAAGGCGATTGCTGATGTTATTACTGTTATTATTGCATTCCATCCATAGGTTTTGAAAAGCACTCCTGCGAAAAGAAGTGGGAATCCCATATCTCCTCCTCCAAGGATTGCTGATTTATTTCCGTAGGGGATAAATAATCCTGCGAATAACTTTATTTTTGCCTGAAACTTTGCAAGCTTGATCATATGTTTTGTTTTCCAGACTGCTATGAAATCGTATATTGAGATTAAAAATAAAATGACTATTATTGAAACTAAATTTACAACCGGGACAAATATAACTGCTAACCCCCCATAAATAAATAATTCTGAAAAGTTATGTATCACTACATTATTTTTAAAAGTCTTGAATGATGCGAAAACCAATGCTAGGATTAAAGCAAAAGTCTGGCTGATAAAAGCGTTGAATGCAATTAGCAATGTGAAAAAAACACTCAGGAAAAACCATAATTTCCATAATCTTAAAGCCCGGTATTTTAGCAGGATCAATGCAAGTATTGTAGCCATCAGCATTGCAAGAGCGATCTGCAAATAGCCTGTTTTTTCTTTTACCTGCGGCCGTTCAAGTCCATAGGGCAGCTCTTCAAATGATTCTTCTTGTACGGTAATTTCTTTTACAACTTCTTTTCCATCTTCGATGACGGTTTCTTTTTTAACTACGTCTTTGACGACGATATAATTGCTGATTGTTTTTAATCCTATAACCTGTGTTAATAGAAAAAGGATGATTAGTACTGCTGTGATTGTGGTTGTATGCTTCATTATTTCTTAAAATGCTTGATAGTATAAAAATTAATCGATACGTTTATATATTTCCAACTTATTATTAGGGTATGTCTAACCAAATAGAAGTAAAAAATCTTTCTAAAAGCTTTGGAAAGCATGAAGTCTTGAAAAATATCAGTCTGGAAATCCCTTCTAAGAAAATATTTGGTATTATCGGACCGAGTGGATGCGGAAAAACAACGCTGTTGAAAACTATGATTGGTTTTTGGGATGCTGATTCTGGAGAGATCTCTTATGAGACCAGGGATTTGAAAAAATACAGCAAATTTATCAGGCAGATTGTCGGATTTGCAACGCAGGAAAATTGTGTATATCCAAAATTAACTGTGAGAGAAAATTTGGAATATTTCGGGACACTATCTAATGTTCCTAGATCAACTTTGATGTCGAACAGGGAAAAGGTAATAAGATTTGTGCATCTTGAGGATTCTGGAGATGAGCTTGCTGAAAATTTATCAGGCGGGATGCAGCGAAGGCTCGATATTGCATGTGCTTTAATTCATAATCCTAGGATTTTAATATTGGATGAGCCCACGGAGGATTTGGATCCTATATTAAGAAAAGATGTTCTTGCGTTGATTAAAAGGATAAATCAGGATAACACTACCGTTGTCATGACTTCGCATTTATTGCATGAGGCAGAGCAGCTTTGCGACGTGATTGCTATTTTGCATAATGGTAGATTATTAAAATGCGGAACTCCTGAGGAATTGAGGAAAAGTTTTTCAAAAGATGATGAGATTAATCTGATAACACTAAAGAGACAATATCCTAGACTTGTTAAGATGATAAAATCAAGAAATGTTAAAAAAATTGAAAGCTCTGGAAATAGGCTTACTATCAGAACTGCTGATTCAGAGGAAACATTAAAGAGGATATTGCATGCGATAAGAAGACTCGACGATAAAATTGTGCAGATTGATGTTAGAAAACCTTCGTTAACAGAAATATTTGAAAGTTTGGTGAAGAAAAGTGGTGAAGCTCCTAGAGGTCATTAAGAAGAATTTTAAGATCCTGATAAGATCGAAAAGCTCAGCGTTGATTATACTATTCGGTCCGCTGCTGTTGATCTTGCTTGTCGGGACAGCATTTAATACATCTGCCTTCTATGATATAAAAGTAGGCTCCTATTCTTCAAGCTATAATGAGCTTTCTGATTCTATTTTACAAAAACTAGAGCAGGATCAGTATAAAGTATTAAAAACAAAATCAGAAGATGAGTGCATTCAGGGGGTTAAGACTGGGGCATATCATCTTTGCATAATTGTACCTGCCGATTTGCAGATATCCGACGCTGTTGAAAATACAATTGCTATTTATGTCGATCAATCCCGCTTGAATTTAGTGTATGCTGTCAAGGGAGCAATATTAAATCGCGTTGGAGAAAGCTCGAAAGAGATCAGTGAGTCCTTAACAACTGTAATTGTCGATGAGCTGGAATCCTCAAAAAATAAAATCAAGGAAGATGCTGGGATACTTACTGGATTAAAAACCAGCAATGAATTATTTACTTCAAACATCCAGCGCATTGAAACAGAATTGGCTGGAATTGACCTCTCATTGACTGGCACTGTCCCTGGTGAGATTTTAAACAAGACAAAGGATTTGAAAGTGCAATTAGCGGCGGCCCAGGTAACTGATACTAGGACTGTAAGCGAGATAGAGGATTTAACGAAATTATTGAAAGAGCAGTTGGATACTTTATCTGGAGCCAGTAAATTAGTTTCTGAAATAGTTCCTCAAATAAAAGAAAGTGCAATATCTGAATCATCCAGATTAGTTGAATTGGAGAGGACTGCCAATAGAATAGTATCTAACGTCGAGGCAATAAAAGTCAAAGACGTTGAAACTCTAGTAAGCCCGATAAAAACTTCAGTTAATACTGTTACTGCAGAAAAAACTCATGTGAATTATTTGTTTCCTACTTTAATTATGATGGTGGTTATGTTTGTCTCTCTTCTACTATCTAGCATTACGGTTATAAGAGAAAAAGTTTCGAAGGCGTATTTCAGGAATTATATCAGCCCGACTAAAGCTGCCTTGTTCATTGTAGCAACTTATTTGACGAACATATTTATAATTGTAATGCAGCTTGCAATAGTGCTGGCTGTTATGCTTTTTATCCAGCCCGAGCTTTCAGGAACATTATTGGAGATGGGAGTTGCAATCTTAGTTATCACAAGCTCGTTTATCCTGCTTGGAATGATTGTTGGCTATATCTTTAATTCAGAAGAGACGTCGACAATAGGCGCTATATCTTTAGGAACGATATTATTATTTTTCTCAAATACAATTATCCCATTGGAAGCACTTTCCAGCTCAATCCAGAGAATTGTTGACTTTAACATGTTTGTAGTCTCTGACACGATCTTAAGGAACATTATCATTTTTGAATCCGGGCTGAAGGAATCTTTGCCTCAGATACAAATACTTTTGATTCACATCGCTGTGTTTGCTGTGATAATTGCTGCAATCTATAATATCAGCAGCAAGATGTTTAATATTAAGAGGTATTTGCATAAATAATGAGATGTTAAAATGGTGTCTACTTGTTATCAACCACCGGGCCTACCCCTATTATTGGATTTTTGTGTAAAAACGAGAGGGAGGGATAATCTTTCATTTAGTACTGGATTTAGTTGTATTAGTGTTGATAGTATTTTTTATATGGAAGAAATTCTTTAAGAGGAAAACACATTAACAACTTTTTCTAGAGGAACGGATTCTACTTTATTCTGCTTAAGATACTCATTTAAAGTGCCAATGTTATCCCTGTTGACTGTCTGCATCATATAATATACCTCGGCAAAACAAGGTTTAGAAACATTAACTCCGGAGCCACTTAATCTCTCATAAAGTTCAGTTTTTCTTAATTCGTCCTGTGATGTTACATTTTCATCAAATACAAATCTTTCAGCTTCTTGTCCATATAAGAAAGATAAAGCCTGTTGTGGTAGGTTTTTTACTCTCTTAGCATCAGCAAGAGAGCCAATCTTCTCGCCGAAACGCCCTAATATCACGGATGGTGCTAGCAGACCAGCAAAACTTCCCATCATGATCATTCCTGAAACAAGAGGACTAAACTCGAAAGACTTAAAATAATTAAACATTCCTTGGTAATTATTTCCACTCATAATTGATACCACCCCATCCACCAGAAGTACAGAAGGAACCATCACTGCAAATGAGAAACCTCTGCTAATCCCATAATTCTTGTCATTCTCTTCTACTAATTTTCTAAGAGGCCAAGCAAACCATCTTCTCTGCTCCAAAACCTTCTTAGATAATTCTTCTACCGTCTTATCAACAATAGTTCTTTCTTCTAAATCTCCTAAAAACAATGTTGTTGGTTTTCCTTTTCTTTCATAAACTGCAC
>CAYIWL010000006.1:0-25061 GCA_964367085.1 Candidatus Woesearchaeota archaeon | reverse complement strand
TAGTGTGAGTTTTGCTGAAACTCCTGAAGATGCAGTTAGTGGAAATGGAACATACAGATTTGCTAGAACTATTGATGAAGCTTTAGAAGGGACGAATCTTGAGATTTTGAGAGATGATTTAAGTTCGTTGTACAAAGTGTTTGGAGACTCAGATATTGAGTTTGTTATAGATGACAAAGCAAATGTATACTTAACTCAATTAAGACCAAAGTATAGAACTCCTGAGCTAGTTAGTAGGGACATCGAAGCAGAGAGAATAGTTGTAAGTAGTTTGGATGATCTTACAAAAACTGTTTTAGATAGGAACTACATTGTTACTATGGACTTTTTAGGAAGGGATAACATAATGAGTAGAGAAGGAGAGATTATGGATTTCATAAGAAAGAATAAGGAATACATAGTGGCTGTTGAAGGAAATATGCCAAGTGTGGCACATATTCCAAATAAAATTGAAGGTCACTTTAGAATTCCATACTTAGTTGGAGGTACAAAAAATGATAAATAAAGAACAAATGGAAAAAATAAAGGAATTCGCAATTGAATTAGATTGGAATCTTGCATTTGGTGGCAAGTCAAAGGGAAATCGACACTTGTTTCGGATTGTCAAATTAGCTAAAGAACTAGCTATGAAACATGACGTTGATATCTCTATTGTAGAAGCAGGAGCTTGGTTACATGACACGAATTTAGAAAAAACAGTGACTGGAAGTACACTAGAGAACAAAGATAAGCTTCTTGAATTTTTTGAAAGTATAGAAATTCATAAAGAAGACCAGCAGAAGATTTTACATTGTATTGAAGCACATGATGGGAGAGTTTTAGCAGAGACATTGGAAGCAAAAATAGTCCATGATGCGGATACTTTGGAAAAAATGGGTCCACTCGGGATAATTAGAGAGACTTGGAAACGAGCACAAATAGGATGGAATACAGAAAAGATTATTGAACATCTTAAGACTCATTTAAAGAAAAGAGAGGGCAAACTTCACACTATGGAAGCAAAAGAACGAGCAAAGAAACTAAATAAGAGGTTAAAAGATTTTTTTGAGATCATTGATCAACAGCTTGAAGAATAAAAATGAGACCTAAAACAATACCTTTAAATTTAAAGAGGATTTATTATAGATGATGAATTTAAAAGAAAAATTTGAGCTTGTTAAAAGGAATACCCAAGAAATTATAACTGAGACCGAATTGAGAAAATTGCTTGAAGAGAAAAAACACCCTACTGCTTATATAGGATATTCTCCCACTGGAAAATTGCATGCAGGACATCTGATTCCTATTTTGAAGGTTGGAGACTTTTTGAAAGCTGGGTTTAAGTTTAAATTTTTAATTGCCAATTTACATGCACATCTTGATGATAGGAAAAGCCCTTGGCACTTGCTTGATGCCAGAAGCATTTATTATGAAGAAATTGTAAAAGCTGTTTTGGAAAGCCTGCAAGTTGATACAAGCGGATTGCAATTTGTTAAAGGAAGTGACTTCCAACTAAGCAGCGAGTATATTGCCGATGTTCTTAGACTGAGTACCGAGCTAACTACGAAAAGAGCATTACATTCTGCTTCTGAAGTTTGTAGAGTGGAAAACCCGAAAGTTAGTACTTTGATATATCCAATAATGCAGGCGCTCGATGAGCAATATTTGGATGTAGATTTGCAATATGGTGGAACAGACCAAAGAAAGATACTTGTAATGGCAAGAGAGTATTTACCAAAACTTGGATACAAACCTCGAGTTGAGATTATGACTCCTTTATTGCCTGGGTTAACTGGGGGAAAGATGAGTGCTTCAGATGCTAAGAGCAAAATTGATCTGCTTGATGATGGGAGAGAGATTGTAAGGAAAGTGAATAGTGCATACTGCAAAGAGGGAGAAATAAAAGATAATGGCGTTCTGGCGTTTTGCGAGTATTTCTTATTTCCATATAAAGGAATGTTAAAAATTGAAAGGGATAAAAAATTTGGCGGCGATGTTACTTATGAAGACTATAAAGAATTAGAAACTGATTTTGTTAAGAAAAAACTGCACCCTGCTGATTTAAAGAAAGCGGTTAGTCTGGAACTTAGTACTTTACTAGAACCTGTTAGGAAAAAATTTGAGAAGAAAGAGAAGTTATTGAAAGAGGCTTATCCATAAGCTTAAAAGCCAATTTCTTTTTAGTTCATCTTTATGCAAGACGAAGAGTATCCTTACACTATAAAAATAGGTAGGGAAGTATATGACTATATTAAATCTGTTTCTCAAAAAACTGGGCTTGATACGAGAGAAGTTGTTTTACAGATATTCGGTTGGTATAAATATAGTTTTGAAAAGCAAGAAGAAGGGTTCAGAGTTAAATTCGTTAAAACGGAAAAAATAATAAGTTTTTTAGGGTTGACTGTAAGCAGAGATAAATCTGTCCATACTGAATTATTGGGGAAAGTTTCTACTTTAGATGAGCTCATTGGAGAAATAGAAGCTTCTGATGAAAGTTCTTCGGACTAAGTTTCAAAAGTTTTATTAATCTTTAAAGATATTCTTAATTTTATGTATGAAGACTATGCTGATTTTGCTTTGAGATTCTTGAAGAAGAACAATGTTCAATACGGCGAGGTAAGATTAGAAGAGCATGAAGAAGAAGGTTTGATTTTAAAAAATGGCATTGTTGAGGCTAGCGGATTTGAGCATTCTGCAGGCATAGGCGTTCGCTTTTTGTTGGATAACTCTCTTGGATTTGTATCAATAAACCGGTTTGATAAAGATTCAATTAAAAAAAATATTTCAAAAACTGTCAGACTAGTTCGCAAAGGGAATAAATTAAGCCAGAGAGTGAGACTATCAGAAGAACCAATCCATAAAAAAACGTATAAAACCCATCAGAAAATAAGATTTAAAGATGTTGGGCTGAATAACAAAATAAAATTGTTACAGGATACGGATTCACTTGTGAAAAAAGCCATTGGCAGATACTTAAGCTTAAGTTCTGACGTTGCTAAGAAGTATCTTCTGACTACTGAGGGTGCTAAAATCATTTCTGAGATTCCTAGAGCTAATTTTACTTATTTTCTTACTGTTAATTCAAACGGGAAGAGTGCTCAGAAGTACTGGCAATTTTGCAATTCTGGCGGGTATGAGTATGTTAAGAAATGGAATCTCCCAACATTGATTTCTAATGAATACAAGGCCATTGAAAAAAATTTGAAGTTTGCGAAAAAACCTCCAAAAGATAAAATCGATGTCGTCGTCGGCCCAGAGGTAACTGGGATAATGGTGCATGAAAGCGTGGGGCATCCTTTTGAGGCAGACAGAATATTGGGGAGGGAGGCTGCGCAGGCAGGAGAAAGTTTTGTACATGAAGGGATGGTCGGAAATCAAATTGGAAGTGAAATTGTAACTGTCGTCGATGATCCTACCTTAGAAAATAGCGCTGGACATTATCTTTACGACGATGAAGGTGTCATGGCAAAAAGAAGATTCCTGATTAAGAATGGAATTATTAATGAATTCTTGCATAATAGAGAAACTGCTGCAGAAATGAATATTAAAAGCAACGGAGCTGCTAGGGCTGAGAACTACGATAAAGAAGCTATTGTAAGGATGGCCAATACTTTTTTATTGCCTGGAGATCACTCTGAGGAAGAGTTGATTGAAGGCATAAAACTTGGGGTATATATACGGGATTTTACCGAATGGAATATTGATGATAAAAGATTTCAACAGAAATATGTTGGGAGCGATGCGTATCTTGTGAAAAATGGGAAGATAAGATATCCTGTTTTGAAACCTGTTTTAGAATTGACTACGCCTACTTTGTGGAGCAGTATCGATGCTATTGGAAAAAATTTAGAGTACCATACTGGAACGTGCGGCAAAGGCGAGCCTATGCAGGGTGTACCTGCTTTTCTAGGCGGGCCGAGCATAAGAATTCGGAATGTGAGACTTGGATAAAATGGATAATTTAGAATACTTAATGAAAAAATTGAAACAGAGGGATATAGATGATGCTGTTCTGACTTTTTCTGCAAACAATTCCAGGCAAATCAAATTTGCTGACAACAAAATTGTTAAGACCGGAGTTGAAGAGCTACGCAACATTGGGGTTTTTGTTGTGAAAGACAAGAAGATTCTCACTACCGGCTGCCAGGATTTAATCGGAGAGGAAGGACTTTCTAAAATGAATGATGGATTGACTGAATTAAACAAGAAGAATATGGATAAACTTGTTGGGAAAATTTTTGAATCCCTTAAATTAATGCAGCCTAAAAAAGACTATTACGGAATAAATGATAAAAAGTTTAAGTACAATGAAATCAAGAATGGATATGATCCGAAAGTTGTTGACGTTGATGATGTTGATTGTGCAGAATCTGGAATAAACTCTGCTTTGAAAGAAGGTGCTAAAAGAACTAATGGGATCCTCGAAGTGCATAATCTTAGAATTGACTTATTAACATCTAATGATATCTCCTTCAGCGAAAAGAAAAGTGAATTGTATTTTTCTATTCGAAGCCTCATTGAGAAAGATGAAAGCGGGCATATGAATGCACTAAGTACGAGCTTAAATAAATTTGATGTAGAAGAAACTGGGAAAACTTCTGGAGAAATTGCTAGAGATAGTAAAAATCCAAAAAAAGGAAGCAAAGGAACTTATGATATCATTTTTGGACCGATGGCAATAAGTCCGTTACTCAATGTTATTGGGGAAAGTGCCTCTATTTTTTCTGTGGAATCCGGATTGAGCTTTTTTGCGGGGAAGCAGGAGAAGAGAATTGGAAGCGATAAGATTATTATATACGATGACGGGAGTTTAGATGGTGGAGTTAATTCTACTAAGGCGGATTCTGAAGGAGTTGCAACTAGAAGAAATACTTTGATTGAAAATGGAATCTTTAAGCAATATTTGCATAATAGTTCTACTGCTAAAAAATATAATACTGAAAGCACTGGAAATGCTGGATTGATTAGTCCAAGCCCTTGGAACATTGTCGTTAAGAAAGGAGACTTAAATCTTGCTGAGATGATTAGGAAAGTTAAGAATGGGATCTATGTTACAAATGTGTGGTATACTAGATTTGCAAATTATCACACTGGCGATTTTTCTACTATACCACGAGATGGCGCCTTTTTAATAAAGAATGGAAAAATTATTGGAAGTTTGAAGAACATAAGGATTAGTGAGAATATTTTAAGACTTCTTAATAATATTGACGGCGTGGAGAATAAGACGAGATATTTGAGAAGCTGGGAAGCTAGAACTCCTGTAATGACTCCGCACATATTAGTCAGAAATTGCAGGATTACTGTTCCGACTTCATGATGATTGAATATATAAGAAAAGCTTGCAAAATTAGCTGTGAAATTTTGGAAGAATGTTTTCATAATTTTGATTTTAAAACAGAGATCGAGGTTGCTAAATATCTAAGAAAAAAAGCTAAGGAAAAAAATTGTAAGCTAGCTTTCCCACCATTAATTGTTTCTGGAAATAATTTTCTTGAGATCCATCATAAACCTAACAATACTAAATTAAAAGGCTTCATAATTGTCGATTTTGGTATCAAGTATAATGGCTTCTGTTCAGATGTTACAAGAACGTTATATAAAGGAAAACCTAGCAAAGAAGAACTTGAATTGTATAATCTTGTTGTAAAAGTTCAGGCAAATGCTTTAAAAAACTTGAGAATAGGTATTGATTATTGTGATTGTGACTTGAAAGCTAGAACTGATTTTGGCGAATACAAAAAATATTTTAAACATGGTTTAGGGCATGGCGTTGGAAAAAAAATTCACCAGAAACCATGGATAAACTTTAAATCAAAAGATACTGTGAAAGAAAATGACGTTGTTACGATTGAACCTGGGATTTATACCAGAAAATTCGGGATTAGAATCGAGGATACTGTTTTAGTAAGAAAAAGTAAAGTTGAAATTTTAACGCCTCTTTCTAAAGAATTAATTGTTTTAGATTAAGAATTTTTTAAGAGAACTTTTATGTAAAAATAAGGATCAACAATCCCTAGCGAAATCACTTAACCTTCGTGCACAGTATTTTCTCAGGTGATGTAACCCTTTCTCTTTTAACTGCCTTACCCTCTCTCTATCAAGTCCGAATTGAGTCCCTATTTCTGCCAATGTTTTTTCTTCGAGAAAATATTCTCTAAGAATGGTTTCATATCTTTTACCAACGTTATTCCCTAATGTATTAAGAGTTTCTTGAATGATATCCTTCCTTTCTTCCAGCAAAAATGTATCATCTAGGTTCGGTGTTTCTGGATCCCAAACAATATCTTCATAGGTATATGTGGGAGTTTCATATGCATTCCACTCCTGCGTTGGTTGCTCATCTAAGGGAAGTTTTTCGTTGATAGGGTAAGGTTGGCCCAATTTTGTTGTATAAGATGCTTTTTCTTTCAAATAATGAGAAATATAACTGTTGAAATTCCATTTTAATCTTTGGTCTAAGAAACTGATGAATTTTATCCCCCTAGGCTGAAAATCTTCTGCTGCATCCAAGCATGTCTGGATAGCAATATCTTCTAATTGTTGATGTTGCTTTCTTCCTAATCTTTTTGCTGTTTCTCCAGCTTTTGCGAGAGCGTATCTTAGATTATGAATAACTAATTTATTTCTTGCCTCAGTATCTTTAAAGTTTTGATAAGCATAAGCTAGTTCTTGTTCTTCTTCTCTTCTTAGCGGTTCTGGCAAATCCTTTTCTTTGTACATTTTAATCTCTCAGTCTTTTCTAGTGATAATCTTTATTAGTAAAATTCAGGTTTATAAATCTTTCTATATTCATTACTTTATGGTAGTATAATAAATTATTATTTATTAGATTAAGAACTTTCCATTTTCTTGAATTACTTTTCCGTCAACGATAATTTTCCCTTCCTGCCTTAAATCCTTTATCATGTCCCAATGCAAGGCAGATTCATTCGTTCCTCCACCTTCTTTGTATGCCCTGCCTAATGCAAGATGGATTGAGCCTGAAATCTTTTCATCGAATAAAATATTTTTTACAAATTTTTGAATATTGTGGTTAAATCCAATTCCGAATTCTCCTAGATATTTTGCTCCAGCATCTATATCTAAACATTCTTTTAGATATTTTTCTCCTTTAACTGCGGATGCTTCTACGACTTTGCCGTCTTTAAACTTTAATTTTACTCCATCTACTTCCCTCCCTGCTCTTATCGCAGGAAATGAAAATTCTATATGGCCTTGAGTCGATTTCTCAACTGGTGCTATAAAAACTTCTCCGCAGGGCATATTGTTTTTACCATCGCCTTTAGATGCTTCTCTCTTCTCTATCGAGAATTTAATATCTGTATTCTTTCCTATAATCCTGACTTCTTTGCCGTTGTCTAAAATCTTCTTTAGTTTATCTTCTTGTTTTGAAATTTTTTCCCAATCCTGTATTGTTGCTGAGTAAACAAAGTCTTCGAATTCTTCCAGGGACATCTCTGCCTCCTGCGCAAGTGCATTAGTTGGATAGTAAAATATAACCCATCTTTTCTTCAGTATCTCTTCTGAAATTGGGTTTGTTATCTTTGACCTTTGTGCTATCTTCTTCGGATCTACATTAGTTAGTTCTCTGGTGTTTAATGGGGCTCCTATTGAAAAGAATGCATCACTGCTTTTGGCCTCATGCATTGTCAACTCTGGGAAATGCTCTAGCTGTTCTTTGGATGCATTATCATAGTAAATCTTTGTTAGTCCTGAAATGCCGATATTAACTCTCGGATATGCTCCTTTTTGTATGCATAGTCTGTAAATTTCTCTTACTAATGGGGCTGCTTCAGAAGAAGCTTCTATTATTACTTTATCCCCCTTCTTTATTTCATTTGAGTATTCGACTAGAATTTTTGCAGTTTCCTTTATTCTTGGATCTGGCATCTGTCTCTTTGAAAGTAAAGGATTTAAAAGCATTTGCATTACTAATTGGGATGAGGTGCTTTATAGCTGTTGATCTTCCTGAAAAGATTAAGGAAAAACTGAGAAATGTAAAATTTGATGAAAGAGTTGTTAAGATAATACTGCCGAGCGACTACCATATTACCTTGAAATTTCTTGGAGACGTTACCGAATCTAAACTTGAGAGAGTAAAAAAAGAATTGGCTAGGATTCGACTCAAGCCTTTTAAATTAAAGATTGGGAAGATTGGATTTGTTCCTAACTCGCGATTTGCTCGGGTCATCTGGATTGGAATAATGCCCAAGAGAAAGATAATAAAATTAAAAGAAGATATTGACAATGCTTTAGTCTTTTTATTTGAAAGAGAAAAAAAATTTGAGCCGCACATTACCCTTGGAAGGATTAAAAGTGTGAGAAATAAAGATAGGTTTATGGAGATGGCTAGTCTTGAGATAGAGGGGGAGTTTAAAGCAGATAGTTTTAAATTAATCAAAAGTGAGCTAACTAAAGAAGGTTCAAGATATGATGTTATCGAGGAATACTCATGAAATGTGAAAATTGCGGGAAAGAACTAACTGAGAAAGAGAAAAAATTGTGCAAGAAATGCATGAAAGCGATTCATAGACATTTCTAGTTTTTTCCTATTACGTTCAAAATGGAATTTGTTTTTTCAATATGCCTTGTAATTGCTTTTTCTGCAGTCTTTCTGTACTCTTCTGAAACCTCTCCCCTTTTTGAGCAGGAAACAATCTTCTTGGATAGATTAGCTAGCTCTTGATTTAACTGAGAAGTTGAACCTTTGATTTTTTTGATCTGTCCTAAAAGGAGATTAAATTCTATGTCCAAAGCTGTTTCTTTTTCTTTACCCATGGCAACCCTATACTACTCCTCATATTTAAAGATTATTCATATCTTTCTTCCAGGACTTTTTTTATCTGCTTAGCTTTTATTTTTCCTATCTTTTCTACTTTTGTCAGTTCTTCTTCACTTGCGTTTACTAAGCTCTTTATTGTTCCAAAATTCTTAAGCAAATTCTTAGAGATTTGAGGACCGATTCCTGGAAGAGATTCTATCAGAAATTCTTGTTGCTCTTTTATCGTCGGTTGCTTTCTCTTTTTTAATAGACTTGGAAGCGATCTTGGCTTTTCTAATCTCTTTGCAATTATTGCTAATAAGTTAGCTGTGTCACGATGATTTCTCGTATGCAAAATAGGGGTTTGAAAATCTATTGCTATCGATGCCATCATTCCCCTAATGGAATTCGGATGAAAGTTTCTCAACTCATAGATATTTTCCGTGCCTTCAATCACTAAAAGAGGTATATCGAAATTTTTTTTGAGATTGATTATTTGATTTATCAGCCTTTTGTCGATGATGGAGTTTAAGAAATCATTAATTGTTTTCTTTTCTATCCCTACGGTGATAATGTTATTATTAAGGTCTTTTGTCTCGATAATGAAGTCTGCATAGCTTAGTTGCTTTTCTATAACTTCTATCCCCTGCTTAATCAACTCCTTCTTTATGCCTGAGCTTCTTTCTCTGTGATCCAAAAGTATTTTCATAAATATTTATATATTGGATTGTTTTAATAATGTTATGGCCGAGAGACTTACTCTTATCGGTCAGGATGCAAGTGAGGAAGATATCTATACCTTTGTTAGCATGTTGTGCGGGAAAATAAAATCTCTAAGCAATGATCTTGAAGGCTTGGAAAAAAAGAAAGCAAAAGATATCGAACTGGGTTTGAAAGTTCTGCGTAATTATTTCAAGTCAAGAGCTTAGACTGCGTTTCTTTTTGCATCAATTGCAATGTTTTCTTCATGACTTTTTCTTTGTTATGGGCAGACCAACGATATCCTTGTTCGCGAGTGTTGTTTGTTACAAGGAAGATTATTTTTCCTGCTTGAGTTCTTCCCACTCTTCCCTTTCTTTGAATTGCCCTGATCTCACTGGGGACTATATCGTAGAAAATTGCTAGTTCTGCCCCTTTTTTCACATCTAAACCTTCTTCTAAAATTGATGTACCTATCATTACATTATATGTTCCTTCTTCAAATTCTCTTATTGTTGAGATTTGTTCTTTTTGCGTCAGCCCTGATTTCTGTCCGATGAGTTTTATTGGTTTTATTTTCTCATCTTTACCTAGGAAATCGATGATATCATTGATTGTGTTCCTGTAATTTGCGAAGACGATGAATTTTGCATTTGGATTCTTGATTAGCTCATTTTTTATTACTCCTTGGAGCATGTATAACTTTGGATGTTTTACATCTTTTTCTATTAATGATGACGTTGTTGAAATTGCACTTTGTATCTCTCCCATTTTCATGATTGATTTTGCTGCTTTTGTTTCCTCCTGCTGAAGCTTGTTCCAAAATTCCTGAAGAGGAACTAATCCTTGTGTTTCAAGTAACTCCAAAGCGTAGTCTATCTTAATCAAGAGAGCGGTTAATGAGATTCCGTAAAACGTCGTGGGATTTTTTCGACTGATATTTTTCCTTAATTGTTGTTGCAGGATTATCAAATCTTTTTTTGTTATCAATGATGAAGGCTTTGTAAAACCGATTTTTTTTAGATCTTCTATTCTGCTTTTAAATGCAGACTTTAGCAAGGATTGCAGGTTTTTTAATTCTGGAGAGAGCTCGACTTCAAGCCAGACTGTCTCTTTTTCCTGCATGTGTTCTTTGATTTCTTCTTCTGTCCTGATCTCTACAGTATCTATATGAAGATTTGATTTTATCTCTTCTATCTTCGTCCTTGTCCCTCCCGGAGATGCTGTCAATGCTAGAATTAAAGGATAATCTGAATTATGGACATAGTCTTCTGCCAAGAAACCATATGCGTAATTCCCTATTGCCCTATGCGCTTCGTCTATTGCAAGCAAAGAAAAATCTTTGAATGAAAACCTGCTGTTTGATATGTCCTCTTTAAGTGTTTGCGGTGTTGCTATAATTACTCTCTTTTCGTAAAGCTGTTTCCTGTTCTCCGCTTTGGTAATCCCTGTAACTAATACTATCTCTTCTGCCGGGATTGTAGTCTGTTCATTAAAAGTTTTTACATGCTGCGCATTCAGCGGCCTTGTAGGAGATACAATTGCTATTTTAGAATCTGGAAAATTATTCAGTCTATGCAGCGCCAGCAGGATAATATTGATCGTCTTTCCTGTGCCTGTTGGTAGACATATTAGCGTCGACTTGTTCTTTGTCGTTTCGAATATTTCTTTTTGATAGTCTCTAGGAGTGAAATCTTTTATCGAATACATATTCCTTTCTGAGGGATAAGGTTTTAAATATGTTTTCTAGGAAATTTCTATGCTAAAACTACTTGGAGCTTTGGATTTGATTGCTGTTGTATTCTTTATCCTTGCACAGTGGGGAGTTGGATTGAGTGTTGCACCATTTTTTGCATTTTACATAATTATCAAATCGCTTTTATTTTTTGGAAACTGGGCGAGCTTTGTTGATTTGCTCTCTGGTGGGTATATGCTCCTTGTAATCTATGGGGTGCATTCCGCTTTTTCATTAATCTTTATCTTGTGGTTGCTGCAGAAAAGTTTTTTTAGCTTGTTTCTTTGATTTTTTATTTATGCGTTTTTCTTGTAGAGATAAAGTATACTCAGGACTATGGAAAATAACAGAGCAAGAATTATTGTTTGGATTATTGACATGTGGAAGATAAGGATTACAAATGATACTATGAAAACTAGTCCTGTTATGTATAAGGTTCTGCTTCCGAATAAAATCTTTGAGCCGTCAACTTTTGGCAATGGGAGCATGTGATAGACTGCAATTACCGACGTCATAAACATAGCTTTATTGAATACTACTGAAAGGGGCAAGAGTAGTTTGAAAATTATTAGTAAGAAAATCTGTGATAGTGGGCCTGCTAATGCTATTTGCGATTCTTCAAATTCTTTTAAATTTATCCACTGCCTTCCGATTCTAAATTCTTTTTTGTGGACGTGTCCGTATGAGTTTAAGATTAAGAAAACAAATTTTCCTGCAGATATGAATATTAGTAGAATAGTTATTATTGGACCCATTGGAAGGGATATCATCTTATTTGATCCTAGAACTTTCTTTTTCATGTCTATCAGCGTGAATTCTATATTATATTCGTAATAATCTGCCATGAATTTTTGCGCTATGGAATGAATGAAATAAATTATTGAACAAAATAAAAAAGCGGTTAACAGGTTTTTAGCTCCTACTGCTGCGCTGAATTTTTCTATCCCCCATTCATTGAAGCTGAATACAAATGCAGCAATTAATGCCGCTATCAGAATATACTTCACTTCTTTTTTGCTAAATTCCATTTTATTATTCTCTCCATCCCTGAAACGTGGCCTGCTCCGACGATTGCAAGGACTTTTTTGTTTTCATGCATCAGCGTGATTAACTTTGAGGCCATTATCTCATTTCTTTCTTCTATCAATACTTTGTAAATTGACGGATATTCCTTTTTGACCTGTAATGTGAGCTGGTTTATAAGTTTTTGTTCTGGAACCTTCGTTAGATCTAGTTTTATCTTCTTAGTTGATTGAGTTGCGAATGGTGCTGTGAGAATGGTTTTAACTAATCTCAACTTTTCTCTCCATGTAAAATTCTCCTTTAATTTTCTTAATGTTATACTTATATCCTGATCTATCAATGCTATTTTTATTTTATCTTCTTTTGCCAAACGGATTGCTTCCTTCATCTCTGCCCCTGGCATGACTCCGACTTTTTTTCCGAGATAGCGTTCTATGTAAGCGCCAATAAGGTTTATCAAAAACCCTTTTTGCCTTATATCTGAGAGTTTTACTTTATGTTCTTTTCCAGAAATGAGCCTTTTGAACCTCTTTAAATCAAGTTCTAGGGCTATTATATCTGGCTTTAATTCCACTATTGCTTTTGTTACCTCCTGGATGCTTTCTATGGCTATATGAGAAGTTCCTACGATTATGAGGTTTTGAATAGTATGCATGCATTATAGAAAAATATTTATACTTTAAATATTTCGTGTTCTCTCATGTTAAAAACTAAAAGAATAACTGAAACCTATGATATGAAGGTTTTTACCGATCAAGGTGAGTATTTTGGCGACGTCGAGGAGTGTGTTGTCACTCTGAGCAAGGCTTTTGGGTGGAGAGTCAAGTCCACTAGAGGAGGAGCTTTGTCGAGAGTGCTTGGCAGTGCTAAAGGCGTTATCGTACCTCACCAATTAGTAAAGGCCATCGGAGATGTTTTCATCATAAACAAAGCAGCAATCCCCAGCTTCAGCGAGGAAGATATCGGGGAACAAAGAGAAGGGTTAAAAGTTGAGGAAGAGTAAAAACCACAATCTTTAAATAAGAATTTAACTTTTTTCTTTTTATGTCTGTTTTGAGTGATGCTCTAGGTTTCTTGGGGGACTTCGGAATATTTGATGTAATTCTTCCATTCCTTTTGGTTTTTGCCGTTGTTTTTGGCATCTTGGAAAAAACCAGGATCCTTGGAGAAGAAACTATTGGAAAGGTTACTTATTCTAGGAAAAACCTCAACGCCATTGTTGCATTCGTCTTTGGGATGCTTGTTGTTGCTGCCACTAAAATCGTAGGGATAATTAATACTGCTTTGCCTCAAATCACTTTGCTTGTTATTGTTGCATTGTCCTTCTTATTAATGATTGGAATATTTATGAAACCGGATAATACTTTATATGAAAAACTAAATGGGAAATGGTTGGCTTTTTTGATGGGAGTTATGTTTGTAGCTGTGATATTCATCTTTTTGGGGACTATCCCTGCAAATGAAAAACAGAGCTGGCTTGGGTTTGCTTTTGACTACGTAGTTGAATTTTGGAGCGGGACATTGGTTGCTACGATTGTTTTGCTTATAGTCGTCATCTGGGCGATAATCTTTATAACTAAAGGAGATCAAAAAAGAGCTGCTGGAAAAGAATAAATTTATAAGAGAGTAATGTTTACCAGATAAAAAAGGTGATAAAATGGCTTTGTTCGAAAACATAGATTTCAATGACATAGTTGATAGTTTTTCCGATGTCGGAGGCTTTGAGGTCATACTTCCCTTCTTACTTGTATTTGCTGTTACCTTTGCGATCCTTCGAAAAATAAAATTATTTGGTGAGAATAAAAACGTAGATGCTATTGTCAGCTTCATACTTGCTGCATTCTTAGTTTCTTCAACTGCAGTTGTTAACATATTGACTGGATTCTTGCCTAGAGTTTCTATGATTGTGCTAGTGTTGCTGATGTTGATTTTAGTAGTTGGCATTTTTTCTGGCGGGTCTGAGTGGGGCGGGGGATGGTTGTTCTTCGGAGCGGTTATTGCAATCTTATCTGTTTTATGGGCGCTTGGTGCTGCTGCTGAATGGAATGTCCCCCTTGTTGGAGAGATTACTGAGCAGGATGTCGGGACATTAATCATCGTCGGTGTTTTTGTTCTAGTAATCTGGCTGATTGTTCGAGAGCCGAGTGATAAAAGTAAACCTTCTGCGGTTAACTTTTTGGAGAATCTAGTTAAGGGATTGAAGCCTGGCAAAAAATAAACCTGAAAATGGTAAGCTTCCTCGATAGTGGATTAGGAGAATTTCTTATTCCTGTTTTTCTTATGATTTTAGTTTATGCTGTTATTTATGCTACACTCACTAAAACAAAAATCTTGGGGGATAGCGTAAACATTAATGCCTTTATTGCTGCTGCTTTAACTGTTTTATTTGCTGTAATGCCCGGCGCGATGGAATTTATTACCGTAATAGCTCCTTGGTTTGTCGTGATGGTGATTGTTGCATTTTCTGTTCTGCTTGTTTTCATGTTTGGAGGAGTAAAAGCGGATAAAGTAGAAAAATTATTTGAGAACAGCAGCGTATACTGGACGATAATTATTCTTTCAATAATAATTTTAGTAGGAGGATTTACTGTGGTGTATGGTCCTTTCTTCGTCGGAGGAGCGCCCGGAGGAGAAGGCCCTGGAGCTTCTATACACAAAGCAATCTTTAATGTGAAGGTTATAACAACTGTTATTGTTCTGATAATATTTTCCTTTGCTGTCAGATTGTTAAGTTTTGAAAGCTTAAGAGATTAATGAGCTGTAAAGTAAATGTCATGGACCCACACAACACATCTTAATTAGATATATTTTTATATCTCATAACTTTTAAAGAATCGTGAAAAAAGAAGTAGTTAACAACAAAGAATCGAATGAGCAGGAGAGTTTTTTTAAAAGAAATAAAATAACTATTTATTTATCAATTTTCACTATAGCTTTAGCTGTCTTTGGTTTATTAAACTTTTTTAGAGAAAGAGATTACATAGTAGATGATATTTATCTAGTTCTTATATCCTTATTTACCATTATTATCTTAGTATCCTTGTTTACTTCAAATTTTTTCTTAAAACGTCCAGTTGTAAAGCCATTTTATTTTTTATTTGTTACCTTTATGTTTATATTATTATTCCAGTCCATTATTCTCTCTTTTAGTATTGCAATAGCATTACCATTAGTTTTTTTATCTATTATCGGGGTAGTAGTTTCATATGTAAAAAATAAAAGCAGTTGGATAGGATTTTGGGGTGAATTTTTAAAACCAACAAAAATTAAAGTGATAGCTGTTTTGGTTTTTGCTTTTTATTATTTGTTTTACGCTATCAGTCTGTTATACTTATCTAAAGAGAAGTTTCTCGGTGTATCCCTCTTTTCTGGTATAACTGTAATTTCCTCTATGCTTTCATGGTTTTTCTTGCAAGTTATTTTATCACAATCCTATTTAGAAATGTTTTTTGCGTGTTATATAGTTTGTGTTCCGATTAATGTTTTTGGATATTTAATAGTATTTATTTTCGATATCGTTGTTTTGTATATTATATTGTGCATTCTAATATCTTTGTATCATAAAATTAAAAATTTTTCTAGTTAGATTTTTATAGTTTTGAATGACTTGTTAAATAGAATCTGATGTTAACTTTACAACTTGTAGATTAATTATTTTTTCAATCTCTCTGTGATTCTAGAAAGTTCTTTTACATTCTCTGTCAAAGGTTGGAGGATTTTTTCCAAGACTTTTGAGAGGGTTTTTACTTCTATGTTGACATCTACAATTGACCGCCTGTAATCTTCTACTTTTCCCAACATTGAAGTCTGAAGATTTTCCATATGGTTTCTTATGCGGAGGATTTCTTGTTTTATTGCTTCTATTTCTGTTGATGTTTTTTCTCTCCATAAACTTAAATCGTTTATATTTACACTTACCTCTTCGATTTTTTCACTGATTATTGATTCTGCTATCTCTTCTATGTCTTCTATTCTTTGCCTCTCTGGAATTCTAGCCGGCGCTGGGAATTTTTGAGACGGCATGAAATCATTTACTTCAGCCATTGGGCGATATTCTTCCTCTTCTCCCATAGTCTCTGAATCCATTTCTTCTGAAGGGGCTGGAGGAGTTAGTTCATAAGATGAAGTTTCTTGAGACATTGCATCATAAATATCCTGAGAAGTGTTTCCCTCTTTCTTGAGGCTTTCAATTATCTCGCTGTTTGACCTTCCTGATTTCTTCAATTCATTGATCCTTGCTTGCAGACTTGGCATTTTCTTTTATATTATCTTTTATTAACGACAGCACTTCCTTTTCTGTCATAAAGTTCAATGGGTTCCATGTGTTAATATATCTTTCTAAAACTTTCAACTCCTGGGAGCTGGCAAAAGAATTCATCTCCTTGATAACATCTTTCAATGTTTCCCTCAACTTAAACACTTCTCCTTTTGCCTGTCTTAATTCTAGATTAAGCTCTTTGATCTGCTCGGACATTCTTCTGAACTCTTCAATCATATTGTTATCTGTTACAACAAGCCTTTCTCTAAGATTCGCAATCCTACTTTCGTTAATCCTTAATCTCCCAATCATCTCTTGTGCTGAATTTGTTTCTTGCATTTTGATTTATTAGTACTAAGTTTTATTTAAATGTTCTTTTTTTTTCACCAAAACCCTTTTATTTAACTTCAGCTTATTTCATTATATGGCGATTTTTAACAAAAAAGAGGAGGACTATGTTGTTATTAATGAGGGTAGTGAGAGAGTTCTTAGGATTGACTACACTAAAAAAACGATAATTCCGAGCATTGAAGACGGCGAGGAATGCATGCAGGATGTCATTAACAGATTAGTTGAGAATGCAGGGATTAGCAGAGTTGTTTTGGTGCAACAAAGAAATTATAATTATAGCTTCAGTCAGGTGCAGCTTCTTGTTGAAATTGCAGAATTGTATAATCATCTCATAAAACAGAGCAAATTTTTGGCTATGCCTACTGATGAGCAGTATAGATATCTCGCGAGCAAAATTGGAATTGTTAGAGGATTAGTCAGGAATTTGATAAGAGATCCTATTGGGGTTTATGTCGAACTTAGAAGATTAATAAGAGAAGAGAAAATTGTTTTTGATAAATTAGTTGATGAGCCCGATATTAAATCATGTGAGATACTTATCGGGATTTTAAAAGAATTCTTTGATCTCCTAGATAAAACCAGATTAATTGGGATTGTTAGGAAAAGACTTGACGGGCATGAGATTGGAAGCAGAGAGATTTATGAGCAACTGTTCCGAGCTGAGATAACTCCTAATTTCATGTTTACAAGATTGATGTCTAGGATTCCTGTTGATGGAGAGGAGATTGATAGTTATAAAAGCGGTAATGCAGATGTGACTATTTTTTCTGTTCCTGAAGACATTAAATATTTGTATCATATGATGCCTCCAGAGTTTAAGCTTAGCGAGGATAAACAAGAATTGCTTGACATGGCTAGGAATGTATTGATAGAGCACAAACCCAGAGCAGAGGAATTTATCGATCCTGAGAGAATGAGAATGACTTTTTTCAACATAGGGAGAGATTTGTTGCATGAACTTGCGGATAGACAAAATGTTAAATTAAGCGTGAAGGAATTGGATGAATTGACGTCGATATTAGTTAGGTATACTGTTGGCTTTGGATTGCTGGAAGTTTTATTGCAGGATGAGAAAATTCAAGACATCACCATTAATGGTCCTATTGGGGTAACTCCGATGTTTATTGTGCATCAGAAATATGATGAATGCTTTACTAACATAATTCCGAGTGCTGAAGATGCTGAAAACTGGGCGACTAAATTTCGTATATTGAGCGGAAGACCACTTGATGAAGCAAATCCTATTTTAGATACAGAGCTTACAATTCCAGGAGCAAGAGCAAGAGTTGCTATCGTTGGAAGGCCATTAAATCCCAGAGGATTAGCTTATGCATTTAGAAGACATAGAGACAAGCCTTGGACATTGCCTTTGTTTATCGAGAATAGAATGATAAGCCCACTTGGAGCCGGGCTCATGAGTTTTCTAGTTGATGGTGCTAGGACAATACTTGTTGCAGGAACTAGATCTAGCGGCAAGACGAGCTTTCTTGGAAGCTTGCTAGTAGAAGTTATGAGGAAATATAGGTTGATTACCGTCGAGGATACTATGGAGCTTAGTGTGGATGCTATGCGAGAACTTGGATATAATATTCAGCCATTCAAAGTTAGAAGTGCGCTTGCAGGGGGAGCTACTGAAGTTAGTGCTGAGGAAGGAATTAGAGCTGCTTTAAGAATGGGAGATAGTGCGCTTATCGTCGGGGAAATTAGAAGCTTGGAATCAAAAGCATTATATGAAGCTATGAGAGTCGGTGCACTTGCCAACGTTGTTGCTGGAACCATCCATGGAGATTCTCCTTATGGTGTTTACGATAGAGTTGTGAATGACCTGCAGGTTCCTAAAACAAGTTTCAAAGCTACGGATGTGATTGTGATATGCAATCCTGTTAAAAGTGCTGATGGATTAAGTAAATGGAGGAGAGTTGTGCAGATAACTGAAGTGAGGAAAAAATGGGAGGAAGATCCTCTTATTGAAAATGGATTTGTGGATTTGATGAAGTACGATGCTAAAACTGATTCTTTGCAGCCTACTGATGATTTGATAAACGGAAATAGTGAAGTTATCAAAAACGTCGCCAGCAATATTCCTGAATGGGCTGGGCATTGGGATGCTGTCTGGGACAATATAATCTTAAGAGCTAAGATGAAAGAAGCAATAATGAACTATTCAAAAGTAAATAAAAATATTTTAGAAGCTAAATTCGTAATTGCTGCAAATGACCATTATCACCGGACTAGTGAGGGTGTAAAAAAAGAAGTTGGATTTTTGGATGCTAAAAGAATTTATTTTGAATGGGAAGAGTGGCTGAAGAGGGCTGCGAGAAGAGCCTAGCTAAGAAAATTAGTAATATTCTTAAGAGTTTTGTACCAATATTTTTTAATGGTTTTGGAAGATTTATTATATGTTAAGAAAGGCGTAGGTAAAGATAGAATTCCGATTAATGTATATAAAATTAGGACTATGTGAGGAATGCCGAGTTAAAACAGAGAGATTTGATTGAGAAGAATGGTTATGATGGATTATGTAAAATCGTCGATGATCCAAGAATTACTAGGGTCGGAAGGGCTTTGAGAAGGATGGGTGTTGATGAATTACCACAGATTTATAACATTTTAAGAGGAGAAATGTCCATTGTCGGGATAAGACCAAGATCTGAGGAAGACTGGTCATATCTGCCAAATGATTTGAGAGAACATGCATTAAGATACAAACCAGGATTGTTTACTCCTGCCTATTCCGAAGTTGATGTTAAGGATATGGAAGAATTGGCTAGAATTGAAATGGATTATTTGAGGAGAAAAGATAAATCCCCAATAAGAACCGATACAGGATACTTATTAAAAATCGTATTTAACTTTATTTTCAAAGGCGTTAGGAGTAGATAATTAAATTTATTCCAGTTTAAACCTTTATTTAGTATATTTTATATATCTGCATTTCTTTGTTTTTTACATAGAACGTATGTTTTTTACATAGAACAATATCATAAAAAGATTTATATATAGAACATTTGTTTTAGAGGACATGATAGAGAAATATGCGCTGATTAAAATTATGCAGAGCTTGATAGAAAGTGAAGAGGTTTCTTTAAGAGGGCTGGCTAGAAAAGCAGATGTAGGAAGCAGTACTGCTAAAATTCAGCTTGACTATTTATTAGAAAATGACATTGTAGATAGGAAAGTAACTGGAAATAATCATTTGTATAGATTAAATGTAAATAACTTTGTTGTCAGGCAAATAAAAATATTAAATTCCCTTTTTGAATTAAAAAAATCTGGATTTGTTGATGAGATACTGGAGAGATTTCCTTCTACTTTGAGCATTTTGCTGTATGGAAGTGTTGCTAAGGGGATTGATGACATTAAAAGCGACTTTGACGTCCTAATTGTTACTCGGAAAAAAGAGATGTTGAAACCAATGAAGTCGGAGAAAAAATTGAAGAGAGAGATTACAATCCTCATGTATACTTTATCTGAATGGAGAGACAAATCCAAGAAGGACAAGGTTTTTTATGACAATGTAATGCTGAATTCGATTAGTTTATATGGTGAAAAGCCAGTGGTGTTATAAATGAATGTAAAAGAGTGCTTTGATAAAGGATTACTGAAAAAAGATAAACCTGACAGAGATAAGGCAATAAGGTCTTTTGAAATGGCAGCATTCAAATTGGATAAAGCGAAATCCTTGTATAATAAGATGGTGTTTGACATGGCCATAGTTAATGCATACCTATCGATGTTTCATTCCGGAAGAGCCTTGCTTTTTAATGATGGGATAATAGAGAAAAGCCATTACGGATTGTATATTTATTTAAGTGAAAAATATTCCGATAAACTGGAGCAGAGATTCTTGAATGAGCTTAATGCTTTGCGTTTAGAAAGACATGAAGTATTTTATGGTTTGGAGAAGACTGAAATTGAGAAAGCTGAAACTAAATCTGCTGTCGAAACTGCTGAGTTTTTTTTGAAGTCAGTTAAGACTTTGATCAGTAGCAAAAATAAAAAAGAGGGATTATGAGAAAAGACGTAGAAGACATTCTAGAGAAATACAAGAAAAAATTAGAAGATAAATCTGGAGAGGGGTTTTCTGGAGAGTACAGGAAATTCAAGGAAGAACAGATTGGAAAGAAGCTAAGCGCTTATGAGAAAAGCTGTAATTTTTGCAAGAATATTTTATCGATAAAACCAAATGAAAAAGACAATGAAAGATTGTGGGAGAGCATACAAACTACCGGATTAAAAGTTACGCCTGAAGGGGTGATGAGCTTTGCCTTCTTTTCTGCATTTTTGTTTATCCTTGTTGGAGTTTTTATTTTCATACTTGGTCTTGTGGTTGGAAGTTTGCTATTCTTTTTCCCTATCCTATTCATTGCACTCGGGATTTTATCACTGAAACTTCTTGCGGATTATCCTAACCAGAAAGCATTGAGGTGGAGGATTGCTGCTGAAAATCAGATGATGCTGTGCATATTGTATGTTGTTATGTACATGAGGCATACTTCTAATCTAGAGCATGCTGTTAAATTTGCAGCGCAACACATTCGTGATCCTTTGTCCAGTGGTTTGAAAAAAGTTTTTTGGAACATTGAAACTGGAAAATACAATACTGTGCAGGAATCTTTGCACGATTATCTCGACGGCTGGAGAAAATATAATTTAGACTTTGTAAACTCTTTTCACTTAATCGAGAGTAGCTTGTTTGAGCCTAAAGAAATTAGAAGGTTAGAGATACTTGAAAAAGCTTTGACGAATATGCTTGACGGGACGTATGAGAAGATGCTGCATTATGCCCAGGACTTGAAATCTCCGATAACAACTTTGTACATGCTTGGAATAATTCTGCCTGTTTTGGGGTTGATAATGTTGCCTTTGATGGGTGGATTTTTGGGAGTTAAATGGTATTGGATTGCTTTCTTTTACAATTTACTGCTGCCTGTATTTGTCTACTTTGTTGGGAATAGATTATTAGTTAGAAGGCCTGCTAGTGAAGGCGAGAGTTTTTCTTTGCAGGAAGATCTTTTTGAGAACTATAAGTATTTGAAGTTTGGAGATGTCTTAATCAGCCCTGCTGTGCTTGCTATTCCGTTATTCTTGATTGTGCTTGCTATTGGGTTTGCTCCTCTCTGGGTTCATTGGATTTTTCCTGGAGATAGTTTACTTAATGGAGATTGGTTTTTTGGATATAGAAATAGCGACGAGGGATCTATTGGACCGTTTGGATTTACTGCATTGGTTTTGAGCTTGGCAATTCCTCTTAGTGTTGCTATCAGCTTGAGCACTTATTACAAACTAAAGAGCAGAAAACTTGTGAAAATTAGAAATGAAACCAAAGAGCTTGAGAAAGAATTTGCTGGAAGCTTATTCCAACTTGGAAATAGGATAGAGAATGGATTACCTGTTGAGCTTGCTTTTTCAAAAGTAGCAGAGAATATGGAAGGCACAATGACTGGAAAATTTTTCAGCACAGTAAATAATAACTTGAGAAGTTTGGGAATGGGGTTGAGCGAGGCTATTTTCAATGTTAAAAGAGGAGCAATATTAAATTTTCCTTCAAGAGTAATAAGTAGCAGCATGGAAGTTTTATGCGAGAGTGCAAAAAGAGGTCCTAAAATTGTTTCTCATGCATTGATGAGCATAAGCAATTACATGAGCGCGATACATAAAGTAAATGAGAGGCTGAAGGATTTGCTCTCTGATGTTTTGAGTGATATGAAGAGCCAGATTAATTTTTTAACGCCATTAATTGCCGGGATTGTCGTCGGCATTGGAAGCTTAATCACAAATATCATTGCTAGCTTGGGTCCTATACTTGGGAAAACTGCTGGTGCTGGAGGAGATGGTGCGAGTGCTGTTGGCGGATTGGGACTTGAAACCATCAAAGGAATATTTCCCATTGAAGAATTAATCCCTCCATTTTATTTTCAGCTCGTTGTTGGAATTTATCTTGTGCAAATCACTTATATTTTAACTGTTCTTGCAAATGGTATTGAAAATGGAGTTGATGATCTGAATAAAGAGAGCAGCTTGGGAAAGAATTTACTTAAGAGCATACTGTTTTATATTCTAGTTACTCTAGTTACTACGGTGATATTGACTCTGATGGCAAGGAGCGTAACTAATGTTACCGGCGGAGGTGCACTTTGAACCTGGATAAAAAAGGGATGATAAACAAAGTAGTGATGCTGATCATGATTTTAATTTTAGCAATCTTATTTATTTTAATTGTGCAAAGGGTGATCAAGCTTGTTCAATAAAAAGGGAGAGGAAGTTATGAGAAGTTCTACTATCTGGCTAATCATAGGATTAGCAACCCTTGTTGTGCTTGGCAGTGTTCTCTATGTTATCTTTGTCGAAAAAGAGGATGTCTTTACAAGAAAAATCTGCCAGATCAGCGTTTATTCTTCAGACCAAACTCTTGGAATATTTGAGAAGCTGGGACTTGGGGGGATTTATTGCAAGACCTATTGGAAAGAATTTGAAGACCTGAAAAAAGATAAATTCTTAGATAATATTGCAGAGAACATGAGACAGTGCTGGTGGATGTGGGGTGAGGGGAAATTAGATCCAAGTGGAAAAAACCTAGTTAAGTGGAGTGATAATCAGTGCTTTAATTGTTACATTGTTGAACCGCTTGGAGATGTTCCTGAAGTAACTCTTGAGGACTTGGAAGATTATTTGATTACTAAATCCATTGCAGATGCAGATACTAGTTATTGGAATTATTTTAAAGGGTTTAACAACAACGGAATAATTTTTAACTTTCCTAGTGTTGAAAATTCTGGAGATCCATTGTTTGAAAATGAAAAATTTTATTCTATAACTTTTGTTGAGAATACTGAGCCCAGTGTGATAACTAGAATTGTTGAAGGCAGCATTGCAGGTATTGCAACATGTCTGATAACCGGTCCGGCTTTTCTGATTTGTAGCAAGGCGGTGATTGTAAGTGGTACGGCTTTTGGTGCTGGGACATGGCTAGTAAATCAGTTCGAGGAGGATGCTGATGGAATTATGATTTCTGAGTTTGATGAAAATAAAAAAGTTTGCAGCGGAGAGATAGGATGAAAAGAGGACTATTTGCATTGAGTGAGACTGCCTGGTGGATATTGGCTTTGATTGCTTTAATCGTGATTTTATTCTTCATTTATTTTTTAAGGGATAAAATCATGGATTTGCTAAATGCGGTTTTTACATTTTTGGAAAGATGAATAAAAAGGGAGACGAGCATTGGAGCACGATTAGTGCAGCGGTATTGATAATTATAGCACTGTTAGTTGTTTTCTTTGTGTATTCAGACTCTTTTGCCGAGATTAAAAAAGGCTTTGAGAAAGTGGCAGATAGTGAGGCAATAAAGAAAGCATATGATAAAACCCTAGGGAAAGAGGATGCACTGACCGAGGAAGAGAAAAAGACTATTGATGAATTTAATTTATTTTTCAAGGATAATTTTGCTGTTGCCGACGATGATTGCTTAAAGGAGATTAATTTTGATGCGATAAAAGGAAAAGGTTTTGGGATTAGAGTCAGAAATGGGAATGTTTATGCTGAAAAAGAGGGAAAAGCGAGAGCGCATCAACTCAACGCTCCATTTAGAATGTATTTATACTTTTCAGATAGACCTGACGAATTTTCTATAGATGAAAGTTTTGAGAAAATTAATAGTGAGTTCGAGTTGGCTAATTTTGTGTATTTTAAAGATAAAAAAAGTTATTTCTTAGAAAAAAACATTAATGCAGATTTTTATGGGTTGTACTCTGATGTGATAAGACCTAGAACATGTGGAGAGGCTGAAAAGAAAAGTTCTGTTGCAAATGTTGAGGGAGAGGGTTTATTATTAGATTATTTGAATGGAGAATTTACTTATATGCAAAAAAAATATATCATTGCTGAGCTTATTGCCCATGTGCATAAACTAAAAACTGCGCAGTATGATGCTTATGAAGTCTTTAATAAATGGGAAGAAATTTGGAAAAGGCATACATCAGATTACTTCTATAACGTTAGAGGATATTCTAATGCGGAAGATTGCATAATATTAATTGTTTCTAATGGAGATAGCTTTTCATATGGGAAAGGAGATTACTTAGGTAGGGAAAAAACTGAAGAAGCAAAGATTGCTTTAGTTGAGAATGGAAATCTTAAGCTGGAATTATATCCTCTGTACCCTGCTCCGGAAGGGTGTGTCCTTGATTGAAATAAAGACAAAAAAATGAGAAGTTTTATATATATGTAATAATTTTGCATAAAAAGGTGAAATG
>CAYIWL010000005.1:0-26447 GCA_964367085.1 Candidatus Woesearchaeota archaeon | reverse complement strand
TTTGGAACAGGATAATATTAACTTCCTTATTTCGTGAACGTTTCTTTCTAAGAAAAGTTCGAAGGAAGGCAGATGGAAACTCCGTGTCCATTTCTCTCAACTCTAAATTTTTTCAAAAAAGTAAATTTTAAATACCCTAAATTCTACTCGAAATCCAGAAAATGTACATGGATCAGAGAGTGGCTTTGAAAATAGAGAAACTTTCTCTTTCTTGTATTGTGGAGGAAAAATTAAAATGGAAGGAATAGTAAAGTGGTATAACCTAAAGAAGGGATATGGCTTTATCAAAGGCGAGGATGAGCAGGATTATTTTGTTCACTTTTCTGCTTTGAATGGAGCAATGTTGAGAGAGAATGACAAAGTAAGCTTTGAAGCGGTTGACACAGACAGGGGAAAACAGGCTCAGAAGGTAAAGCTTCTACAAAAAGGAAGCGAGATGGGCGGAGGAAGAAGCGACAGAGGAAGAAAAGACAAGAAGCATAGTGAAAACCAAGAGGAATTTGGAGCTGAAGATAGCCAAGGCGGAGAAGAAAGCTACGAGCAAGAAGATTATTAAATCATAATTTAATGATTATTCTTCTGTAGAACCGAAAGGGTTAAAAATTCCAGCAGGTGTAGAGGACTACTTTAAAAGAAAGGAAACAAAAAGGAAGGAAACAAAATGGCATTTGATGAATTCAAAGTAGGGTTTGATGACGACGATGAGGACGGGAGTGACGACGACAATGGTGGAGATGACGACTGGGATTAAGCCCTAATTCGTCATCTTTTTTTTATTTTTTCTTTTGATTTTTTGATTAATTTTCACGACAGAGTACGTATTCAGCCCCATTTTGGATGATACTTTTATTCCCGTTTAATTTGTAAAACCATACAGGATCATCGCCATAAGTAGGATGTTGCTTTGAGAAAGCCAGCATAGCCTCTGTCTTACTGCCTCTTTCTGCATTGTCTTGATACGTGTCTACTCCTAGATCGACATTTGGTAGCTGTGTTCCGCTGTGATATAAGCTGAAATGGCCATTAATTACTAAAGCTCCCATCCCTTCCATGCTCCTAACCTTTTGAAGGGTTTCTTTTGCTAAAGCATCTTTTCCCATTAAGTCAACCGGATTGCCTTTGAGGAAATCATTGCCCGCATATCTTCCTAATCCAAAAGTTTCTAGCGGACTTCCGTCACCATAACTGCACATTAAAACTAAAGAATGCCTATCATTTCCGCTTATGTTTTTGCCAAGTAAAAAGTATAAGTCTTCCAGCTTGCCTCGCCAATTTCCTAATAAGTTGTTAACCCTATTTGCTACTAATATTTGATCGATTATGACTCTTTCGCTTACACCTTGATTTAATAGCTGCTCTAGATCTGGCCTTTCTATCTCGAGTTCTAATTCCTGTTCAATTGGCTTTGCCAAGCTCATACTAAGGTAGGGTAAAATTGATAATTGAGGTTGTGGCAATGGCATTTTTTCACCTTTTTTTCTTGAAATATAAGATATTATCTCCTTTCCAGTATATAAACTTACCTTACCTTTTTTTTTAATTATTGCCTAAAAAATAGAAAAATTTATTAAATAATAAAAAAATTCTTAGCAGAATGATGAAAAAATGGTGAAAATAGATTATAGTATGCTTTATTTGAAGTCCGAAAATGCCAGAATGAGGCTAAAAGAGGTTTCTAGGGCCTTAAGAAAGAGTCCTCAGAGATTAAAGTATAATTTTGACGTGCTTGAAAAGGAGGAGATTATTAAAAATCCTTACTGCATCTTTGACTACTCTTACTTTGGATTGGTTCTTTTTAGGACCTATTTAAGAGGGGTTTACGTGGCAGAGCAGGATAAAAAGAGAATAATTGATGAGTTGAGAGACAACCCCTATATAGTATCTATTTATGGCCTTACCGGAGAGTATGATTTAGTTGTTGAATTTGCCTCCCCCAATCCTTCCAAGTTCAATAAAGAGCTGAAAAAAATAGTGAACTTAATGCCTACTTTAAATGATTATAAAATTGTGCTGAATATTGTAACTCACCTCTATCCAAGGCACTATCTTGTCAGAGCAAATGATCCTAAGACCAATGCGAAAATGAAAATAAAAACGAAAACGGTTGGGATTGTGAAGAAAAAAATTATTTCCAAACATGCTGATATGATTGATACTAAAATTACTGATTTCCAGCCGCAGTACATTGAAAAAGTAATCGGAGGAGATAAGGAGAGGCAATCGTTTAGTGAGAATGAGATGAAAGCAATCAAATCTTTGCTTGTTCATCCGACCTCGCAGCTTAGCAAACTTGCAAAACATTCTGAGCTTAATGTGAAAACTATAAAATCAATTCTTAAAAATCTTGGAAAAAAAGGGATAATCAGAGGATTTAGATACACTCTTGACAAAGACAAACTAGATATTCAGGCATTCAGGCTTTTTTTAAAATTACATCACTTAACTCAAGAAAGAGAGGATAGCTTGATGAATTATCTCCGTAATAAAAAGGAGATTATCCAGGCAAATAAAACCGTTGGGGATTGGGATATGGAAATAGATATTGAATCCCTTGACAGCGGAAAAATAAGACAGATAATATTGCAGATCAGAGAAGAATTTAAAGACATCATTGAAAGATTTAATTTAATAGAGTTTCACGATTCCTACAAAAAAAGTTATCTTCCTAGTTATTTGTTTAAGGAAGAGTGAGTTAAAAGAAAATTGAGCTTATCTCTTAGTTGTTTAATGTCTTGTCCTGTTAGACTATCGCTTACTTTTTCCATTTCAAGAACAAAATTTCTTGCAGTTTCAGAATCAGTTTTGAGTTTTTGCTTATCCAAGCCCTCAGCGACGTAATATTGAGTATCAACACGCAGCTCTTTTGCTAGCTGTAATTCTTTGTAAAAACATTCTTCAACCAGCCCTTCTTCAACAAAAAGAAAATGCATAAGAGAAATAGTGCAGTCATGAATTTCCGATTTTATCCCACATTTTTGAAGCAATGCATAAAGAGCAAAATAACGAGCATAGTATGCAGTTGTTGCAATCCAATCAACCTCATCTTTTTCAGCAGCAGAGGAGAGCATGTTCAGTGCACTTTTTGCTTTTTTGAGATAAACATTGCAGAGATTGTCATTTGGCTCTTCAATTTTGATTCCATGCTTCTGTTTCAGACGCCAGGAAATATGGCTTAGGTCTTTATCTTCTTTCATCATAATATCTCCAGAGGAGATTGACAAATTGCTCTGGATTTTGGAGGATGATGTGTATCAAACTTTCTATACGCGTGTTCATATAGAATTAAAATTCTGATAATAAGACACCCGCGAACTCATGCCCCTGTAGAGACGTATAATCTTCTTGTTAACTGCCTTCAGACATTTGGAATATATGATGATCATCATTTTATACATTATTTAGAAAAAAAATCGATTCCAGAGTTGGTTAAAAAAATAAATTATTTCTCAAGAAGAACAGCTGCAGCAATTACCGTCGTCCATAGTCCTTTCTTGTTGCCTTCTGCTGACTGGCAGACTTCTTTTGTCTTGAATATGTGCCCGCTTGCTTTGTATACTTGCTTTCTTTCATCCCATGCCTGATTTGAATCAAATTCTATTCCTAAAGTTGTTGCCAGCATTGTTGCTGCTAAATCTTCAGCATACTCTCCTGAAACTTTTGCTGTTTCTCCATGGGCATGGTGTTCTGATAGATATCCGTAGTTGTTATTATCTTTAGGGACAGCAATACCAATTGCAGCTGATACTAATCTGTTTGGCTCGTTTGTCTCGCTTCTTGCCATCACGCAAAAAGTTATCTGGCCTGGCTTAAGCAATTTTAATCCTTTTTCTTTTGAAATAATTTTGCAGTTTGGCGGGAAGATACTAGAAACATAAACTAGATTACATTTTTCTATGCCTGCATCTCTTAAAGCAAGTTCAAAGGAAGCTAGTCTGTCTTTATGAACTCCTACTCCCCTTGTAAAAAACATCTTTCCAGGAACGTGATTCATTTTTTACTCTCTATTTATTCTGTTCAGTTTTCTTATTTTTTCCTGTTTAAATAATTTTCTTTTTTCTTATTTTTATTGTATTATAGCAAGATAGAATTATTTTTCATTGAAAGATTTGATAAGAAATCTAAGTTAGTTATACCCTTGGAATATCTCTCAAATCAGGAAACGTATCTAAAGTGCAATTAATTTCAAGATCATAAATTGTTGTGTCTCCAGGATATTCTTCTTTGATTTTTCTATATGCATCTAAGGCTTCATTAACGTCTTCCAACTTATAATCTTCATCATAAGCAAAACCCCCCAAACAAAAAAATACCTCTCCAAAACCGTTAACAAGATGTTCTAGTCCGTTAGTTTGAGTATTATCTTCCTGACTCATGTTTTAATAGAGATTAGAAAAATATTTAAAACTAACGATGCTAAAAAAACTTCAGATATAACTATAAATTATTTTTTCTGCAAAAAATTAAAGATAATTTTATATAGTAAATTTAAGAGGGATTATCATGACGGGAACGTCGTATAACCCGGCTATTATGGTCGGCTCCAGCTTAAAACTCTTAAAAAAGTTTTATCAAAATAGAAGACACCGATTGATGGGGGTTCAAATCCCTCCGTTCCCATTTGTTTTAACTCTCAGTTACAAATAATTTATTTTTTTAGTGAAAAATTTTTAAAATTAATTTTGTGTTGTTACCTGTTGTGACAAACACGTTATTTTTGTAGCTATTTTAAAATAGTAAATATTTAGAAAGCTTTAAAAAGAGTGTGAATAAAAAAATTTCGGGTTAAAAATGATTACAGATACTTTTTCATTATATGATATCGGTATAAGAGAAGCAGTATTAGCTTTAGAGCAAACTGATCCTAATTATTCTTTAGAAAAAATTTGTAATATAACTTCGAGATATCTTGATAGCGTAACTCCAAAAGAGATCTGGCCGATGGTTGTAGGAATAGGCGCAAGTAAAGGCGGTGTTGGTAAATCAACTATCGCGATAAACTTGAGTCATGCTTTTGCTAGAGCAGGATTAACAACAGGTTTGATTGATACAGATCTTTCTGATCCTAATGATGCATTATATGTCAACAGAGATACTTATGATTTAAGGGTTAATCCAGATGAAACTATCACTTTCAACAGAGGTAATTTAGTGGATGTTATTTTTGGTAGAAAAGTTGATGGGCAAAAGGCGCTTCAGAAAAAATCCATGCATGATGTTTGCGTACAGAGTAAAACAAAACCAAATCTAAGATATTTTTTACTTGAGCAATTAGGCGATAGTTATGGCCAAAGGGGAAATGGTGAAGAAGCAAAGAGATTAGTTCAGAGTACTTTATTAAAGAAGGCAAAAGAATTAGAAGGATATCATGTAGTAATTTTAGATTTTCCTGCAGGCACTCCTGAACATTTAAGTGCATATGTTGGATGCGATGAAAGAGGATACGTTGTTGATTTTGGAAACGATGCCAGTGTTTCAGGAATATTTAATATCGCAAGACTTGTTGCTAAGAGAAAAATAGATGGTAATAATTTTCTTTTCGTTAATAATATTTCTGAGTTTGCAGCAAGACAGAGAATTCAAGATAAACTTGCTATGATAAGCTCAAAATTAGACAAATTCATGGAAAAACTAGGCGATGATGACGACATGAGAAAAGCACAGGAAATTGTTCACGATACAAATAGGCACCTTGAGCAACTTAAATTAAATAAACTAGCATTTGATAGGCGCCCAGCTCTTCTTAGAAGTCTCGAAGATGTTAAGGAATCTACTCTTGAAGGCATGCCTTACTTAGCTGGTTTGTCTAAAAGAGAAGAGAGAAGTTTTGGCTACAGCAGAGAGATGTTTACTTTAGCTACAAATATGCTTAATTCTTATTTGGGAAAAAATGGAGTACACGCAAAATGATGATTGACAGAACAAAAAAACGCGGAAGATGGGAATACACTGTTTACATAGTTAGAGGATTAGGACTTGCTGCTCTAATTGGAATCCCTACACATTTGCACACCTCAAATAAAAGTAATGCTGTTGAAGAAGCAAAAGCTCCATTAGTAGAAAATGTTCGAACACTTAAGAGAGAAAACCAAGCTTTAGAAAATAGATTTGAAACAAGAATTGACTCATTAGACTCATCGCATAAAGAAGAAGTCCAAAAAATTCAGGATGATGCAGAAACAAGGCTCGAAACAACGATCGGATCTCTTGAAGAAGAATACGAAGGAAAAGTAGAAAGGGCTGGAAGAGACAGCTTAAATTCATTCTTTGCAAAACATCCTGGATTTAATCCTAATAGAGATTATAGACCTAGTGTTGGCTATTGGAGTTCAGTACCAAGTATTGGTGCCAGAGACTTTGGAGACTACGAAGTAATGAAGAGAAGTCTAGGACTTATTTTTGGAGAAGAATACAAGGGATTTATAACTGATGTTTTAGAAGGAAGAGCGATTCTTATGAGCGGAGAAGAAGCTAAAAAAAGAACAAAATATAGTACGAGCGTTCGCGACGATGAAAAATATTTGTTTGTAGCTGATAATAATGGAGATCCTAGAGGATTTGCAATGAATTTTAAACAATATAAAGAATATAAAGGCGGGGGGAAATAAAATGAAGAATTTAAAAACTTTAATGGCTGCTGGATTAATTTCAGTTGGCTCACTTGGTGCTGGAAAAGCTTATGCTGAAAATGTAACAGTTCCTGATGGTACAGAGATAGTTAACCTAGGACAATTTATGTATAAATTACATGCTCCTCTTGATAGCTTGAAGGCGAGAATAGGAGTGCAAGAGCTTGAGATTCGAATGGCAGAAACCACAGGAGATACTATCGGCATAAAAAGTCAGAGAGAGAGAATAGGAGAAGAATCTGAAAGAAAATCTAGACTAGAAGAAGCAGTCATATCTATACAAAATTCAGTTCTTGATGGTTTTGAAATCTATAATATTGCAATTGGAGATAGGGTATTAACTTCTGAAGAAAGAATGTTATTGCCAGAAGTAATATTAAAAGACAGTGCAATTGGAGATTACTGTGAAATCGCAGGAAGTAATTCTTATGATAAAGTAAATGGGGCTATAGAGGGATATAACCAAACTGCTCTTGCCTTAAGAATTTTGGCTGAAGAAGAGATTGCTGAAGAAGATGTTACTGGAGGGGTATTAGATGAACAAGCAGCTGTTGAAGGCGAAGCCGAAACTGGAGTAGAAACTAAAGATTATGAAGAAGAGCAGGATTATACAAAGATGACGAGAGAAGTTGCTTTGGGAGCTACGGGTTATAATAACAACAGGGTCGGCGGGTTTGCAAGAGTAATGTATGGTCTTAATGACAAACATAATTTAGGTGTCGGCATTGAATATGGAGAGCAGGTTAACAAAGATGTCAATACTTTAGCTACTCAAAGAAATCCAATTACCGGCGCCAGGTTAGAAGCTAGCGAACAAAAAGATAAAAGCAGTTTAGAAGCTGGCTTGGAATGGTCTTATGATATAGGCGATAGTCCATTATCTCTTCGAGCTGTTTTAGGTGCGGGCAGAATAACTCTAGACAGAAAAATTAGTGAAAGATTGTACGATAAAAAGGACAACCCATTCGGATCAGGTAATAAAGACTTCCTTAAAAATAAAGAATGGTACGGAAAATTCTTGCCTGGTTTTGGTTTAACATCTGGAAACGTTAACCTTGAAGGATATATCGGTGTCGTCGATAAAAAAGCTGAAGTTAGGACCAGGGTCGGATACAGGTTTTGATCTTGTCAAATAATAGAAGTTATTGGGGGTTAAGAGAATGAAGAAATTAAACATACTATTGTCCTTAATATTAACAGTTATATTATTTAGTGGAAACGCTCTTGCTGTTGAAGTCGGAATGGAATGGCAAGATGGAAGCAATGAAATAACTATAAACTACGGTGATAGTGTTTCTTTCGAAGCAAATGCAGGCAGCATTAAAATGCCCTTATCTGTAAGTCTTGTCTTAATGAATGAAAACATCCTTCATGTTTACGAGGATTTCGACAATTATTATGATTATTTATATGGTAACAAATATTTAGTCACTAAAGATCATTACAAAAATGCAGGAGACTATGTAATTCACATTGAAGCTGTCGACGGCATTGGTGACACAAAAATAAACGAGTTGATTTTGCACGTTTTGGAAGCTGAGAAAGATGATAAAGGTGAAGTAATAATTAATAATTTTCCTATTGTCAATGATATAATAATTACTGAGAATGACGGATTATTTTCTTTTGAAATAATTGCAAGTGATGTTGATGGCGATGAGATAAAAGAATATGAAAGCAGAGTAGTTGCTAAAGGCGTTGAATACAGTGCCTTCTGTGAAAATAATATTTGTGTCTTTAATAGTAGAGATCCTACAAATGATGGATTTGAAGTAATCAGATTTGACGATGAAGCTGTTGTAAAAGCAAGAGCTTACGATGGAAAAAATTGGGGAAATTGGTATGAAGAAAGCCTAATTATAGACAACCGTGATGCAGTTGTAGAAGAAGCTGGAAGACATGCTCCTGTTCTTGATCCTATTAGTGATAGAGAAGTTTTTGAAAACAGTGCATTAATTTTTGGCGTAACTGCAAGCGATGAAGACAATGACATTCTTCTAGTAGATGTAAATGGACTGCCTGAAGGTGCTAGCTTTGAAAACAATGTGTTTAACTGGAAGCCGGATTACAATGCAGTTGTACACGGCGGTATAATCGACGGAGTTTTAAGATTTATCAGTTTCGGAATACTTGGAAGCGAACCTAGTTCAAACTTAGAAGTCAATTTCTACGTTGTCGATAATAGAGGAAATTATGACATTGAAAAAGTTAAAATAAAAGTCAAAGACGTGAATAGATTGCCTATACTGGAAGTTAGTAATATAAACGTCAATGAAGGAGAATTGGTAAAAGTTATTCCTGTAGTTTCTGACGTAGATAATGACAAAGTCAAAGTTACATTTTCTGCACCATTAAACAGCAACGGAGAATGGCAGACTGGATTTGAAAGCGCTGGAGATTATGTTATAACTGTAACAGCAGATGATTCATATAACGGCATTGTTCAGAAAAATATAAACTTAAATGTAAACGATGTAAATAGAGTTCCAGTAATTGACAGTATTTCTGGAGTTAGAGAAGTATTTGAAGGAGATTTAGTTGAATTAACAGTTAATGCTCATGACGATGATAAAGATGGATTAAAATATAGTACTGACAGCAACTTATTCTCTCAAAGCGGGGATATATTCAGATGGCAGACTGAAATAGGAAATAAAGGATCTTATTCAGCTAATTTCATAGTCGAAGATGGAAAAAATGGAAGGGATAGTGAAAGTGTAAATATAATTGTCAAGGAAAAAATTAATTTGGCTCCGACAGCAGTGATTGTAAAGCCTGAAAAAGATTTGAATATAAAAGTTGGAAACAGTGTTGAATTCATTGGAAGAGGAGAAGATTCAGATGGAAACATTACCGAATATAAATGGACAATAAATGGTGAAAAAGTAAGTGACAAAGATAGATTTACTTATGTATTTGAAATAGAGAGTACACATTTAGTTGAATTTTTTGTAAAAGATAATAGAGGAAAATGGAGTAATCCTGACAACGTTTCTGTAAAAGTTGAAATGGAGATTATCATATTGAATAATGCCCCTGTAATTAACAACATCGACAGTGCTAGAGAAGTATTTGCTGGCGACATTGTTGAATTAATTGTTAATGCTCGTGATGTTGATAATGATGAATTAATTTACAGCATTACTGGAAATCTTTTTTCGCAAAACGGAAATAAATTTACTTGGAGAACTTCTGATGCTGATGTTGGAAGGCATGTATTTGCTGTTAGTGTTAGCGACGGAAAGCTAAGTGATTATGAGACTATAAATGTTCTTGTAAAGGAAAAACCCAAGGTAGAGATAAATAATCCTCCTATATTATCCTCTATTGGAAACAAATTCGTCAACGAAAACCAGAAATTAGAATTTGCAATTTCAGCTATGGATGTTGACAATGATGTTTTGAGATTTGAAGTAAGCAATTTACCAAATGGGGCTGTGTTTAATCAAGATACAAAAATATTTTCATGGGTTCCTACATTTGAGCAATCTGGAAGTTATAATGTTATATTTAGAGTAACTGATGCAAAAGATGCGTTTGATTTTGAAAATGTTCAGATAAATGTGAACAATGTAAACAGAATGCCCTCTGC
The DNA here is from genome assembly GCA_964367085.1 of Candidatus Woesearchaeota archaeon. Taxonomy (GTDB): domain Archaea; phylum Nanobdellota; class Nanobdellia; order SCGC-AAA011-G17; family ARS1403; genus JACPIN01. The sequence goes on along the minus strand of CAYIWL010000005.1, from coordinate 16,229 downwards.
AATTGATGCATCTTTGATAATAAATGAGGATACAGAACAAACAATAATACTAAAAGGTTCTGATTCAGACAATGATGATCTGAGATTTGTAATTATATCAAATCCATCAAATGGAGGGCTTTTAAATTTTGATTCTGCAAATGGAACAGTAACATATACTCCTAATAAAAACTTTAACGGGGATGATTCATTTACATTTAAAGTTAATGACGGGATTTCCGATAGCAATGTTGGAAGAATCTCTATAGCAATCCAACCAATTAATGATGCACCTTCAGTAATTTCATCTCCTGTAACAAGTACAATAGAAGGAACTCCTTATAGGTATGATGTGGATGCCTTTGATGCAGATAATGACGCCTTAATTTTTTCACTTGCATCAAAGCCAAATGGAATGAGTATAAATTCAGATACCGGATTGATTTCATGGGTTCCTACTTTTGAGCAGAGGGGAATACACATCGTGATTGTTGAAGTTTCTGACAGTGCATTAAAAGCATTTCAAGGTTTTAGAATTAATGTTGTTGACTTTAATAGGGCGCCGTCTGCTGAAGATATGTCTGTAGTGATGAATGAAGATACTTCTCAGGCGATAATGCTTAGAGGCTTAGATGTTGATAATGACAGATTAACTTTCGAAATAGTAACCAATCCTGCAAATGGAAGGTTATCCAATTTCAATTCAAATGGACAGGTAACTTACACACCAAATAGAGACTTTAACGGTAATGATATATTTACATTTAAAGTTAATGATGGAATCTCTTATAGTAATATTGGAAGAGTTTCAATAACTGTAAAGCCTATTAATGATGTTCCTTCTGCGAATGATGATTTTATAGCAACAAATGAAGATATGCCTGTGTTGATTGACGTGCTGGCAAATGATCACGATATTGAAGATAATAAGCCAAGGATAGAATCAGTTGCAGTTTCTCCGAGAAAAGGAAGCGCCACGATAGAAAACGGAAAAATAAGGTACACTCCAGATAGAAATATTTTTGGGATTGATAGCTTTACTTACAGAGCAATAGACAGCTCTGGAGCAACAGATACTGCTGTTGTCAACATAAGAATAAATGCGATAAATAGTGCTCCTGTGATTGACCGCATCGACGGTGTTAGAGAAGTATTTAGAGGAGAATTAGTCGAGCTAAATGTTAATGCCCACGATAATGACAATGATAGAATAGTTTACAGCATTACAGGAAATAAATTCCTGCAAGATGGGAACAGATTTACTTGGAGGACTTCTGAAGCTGATATTGGAAGGCACATATTTGCTGTCACTGCAAGTGATGGAAAATTGAGCGACTATGAAACAGTAAGCATTTTAGTCAAGGAAACGCCTAGAATAAATAATGCTCCGGTTGTAGCAAACATTACAGATCAAATTGTAACAGAAGGAGGAAGATTCAGCGAGATCAATTTAGATAATTTTGTAACTGATGTTGACAATACGGACGGTGAAATTAGATGGAGTATTTCAGGAAATTCCAGGTTAAATGTAAACATAGGCTCAGATAGGATTGCAAGAGTTTCATATCCTGCTGGTTTCATTGGAAGCGAGACAATCTTGTTTACTGCAAGAGATCCTAGCAGTGCAATAGATAGTGATAGTGCAGTGTTCACTGTTAAAGCTTCTCCTATCATTCAACCTACTAAGAATAGGAATCCTGTTTTGATCGTGACACGAGCAGGCAATGCTGTAAGCCATGTCATAATAAATGAAGGAGAGGGTTTAGTATTGAGTCTAGATGCAAGAGATGCAGACAATGATAATTTGAAATTTGAAGCTGTGAACTTACCAATTGGCTCTGTGTTTGACGAAAACAAGAAAGAGTTTAGCTGGACTCCGACAAATACTCAAGGCGGGCAGAACTATGTAATCACTTTCAGAGTGTTTGACTTGGAGAATGGGAAATTAAAAGGCGGTAGTGACAGCAAGACAGTAATTGTAATTGTTAATGACAACTTAGAGCCGATTGCAAAACCAGCTGGAAAGAAAGCAGTTAAGAAGCATGTACTGAATGTGAAGAACATAATCGTAAATAATTGGGAAACCGTGAGGAGAGGAGAAGCCTTTGCTGTTGAAGTTGTTGTAGACAATAAAGGGAATGTCAAAGAAGAAAATGTAAAAGTAACTTTGAGCATACCTCAGCTTGACTACTATGAGAGAAGCAGCGAGTTTGACCTCAAGAAAAAGAAGAGCGAAAATAGAGGATTTTTAGCTGTTGTTCCTGAGGATGTTGAAGACGAGACGATATATGTAATTGTAACTGTAAGTAGTAATAAGGATGAAGTAGTAGAGGTGATTGGCTTTTTGGTTGAATAAAGTTGTTACTGCACGTGACAATTCACTACCAAAAAGTTTATAAATAACGTTTAACTGTAAAATAACAACATTATAGGGGGTTAAAAATGAAATTCAAAAGTGCACTTAGGATTATAACAGTATTGTTACTAGGCTTATTCAGCTTAGGAAACGTTTCTGCTGCAACAAGTCATGACTACGTTATTGACAGCGTTGAAGTTGAGAGTAGAACTGTTAGCGAGAATGATGTAAATTTTATTACTTTTGAAAGAGGAGATAGCTTAGATGTTGAAATTTGGGTAAAGGGGATGCAATCAGGCGTTGGAACTGTACGTGATGATGTCAAAGTTAAGGCATGGATCGGCGGTTATGAATATGGTGACGTTGCTGAACAGACTAAGATATTCAAAGTTGAGCCTAGCGGCTTGTACAAGAAAACTTTGAGTGTTTCTTTGCCAAATGATATAGATGCTGATACTAGGGGAAGTTCTAAAAGCTACACTTTGCATGTTGAAGCTTTTGACGGCAATAATGAAGCAAGAAAGAGCTATTCCTTAAGAGTTGACGAGAAAAGGCACGACTTAAGACTTGTCGATGTTATCTTCAGACCTGGAACTGTTGTAAATGCTGGTGATATGCTATTCACAACTATCAGAGTAGAGAATATGGGAGATAACAAAGAAGAGGATATACAAGTAAAGTTGAGCATTCCTGAACTTGGCTTCATTGCAAGAGACTATATTGATGAGCTTGTTCCTGAAGACAATGACAATGATGAAGAAACTTCCGGCGATGTTGAGCTATTCGGCAGAATTCCAAAAGATGCTGAATCAGGCAACTACGAAGCTAAAGTTGAATTAATCTTCAGCAGAGGACATGAAGTTGTAAGCGAAGAGTTTACACTTGTTGTTGATGGAAAAGAAGCTGCTTCAACAGAATCTTTGATAAGCATTGATGCAACAAGGAAAGATGTTAAAGTTGGGGAAACTGCAAGCTATAAAGTAATGATTGCAAATTTCGGAAACGAGGCTGTAAGATATTCAGCTGAGGTTCTTGGAGTTGGCAGCTGGGGAAGCGCAAGCGTTGATCCTGGTTTCGTTGCTGTAAATGCTGGCGACACTGGAGAATTACTTGTAAAGGTAACTCCAAGCGTTGTTGGTGAGCAGAGCTTAACTGTTAAAGTTAAATCCAACGGACAAGTTGTAAAGGAAGTAAATCTACAAGCTAGTGTTGCTAAATCTTCAGGCGACTTGAGAAAGGGACTTGAAATTGGATTTGCTGTACTTGCAATCTTGTTAGTAATCTTGGGCTTGATAATCGCTTTCACAAAGTTAAGAAGTGAAAATGGTGGAGACGAGCCTGGATTAGAAGAAGAGAAAGAAGCTGGACAGACTTACTATTAAGTCTTTTTCTTTTTTTATTTTATTTTTAAAAAAAGATATCATCTGAAAACACACATTAACCATGAAAAAAGAATTAATTGCAGCAGGGATAAGTTTGGGGATTATTTTGAGCGGAACTAGAGCTTGTAACAACCTCTGGAACAATAGACACATTAAAAATTCAACTCATGAAACTTATTCTTATGCTACTGGATTAACAGGACATGTCGAATACAGCGAATATGCTGACGGTTCTGTAGATATTAAGATTTATCCTGGACTAGGACATAGATTATTTGATTCTAAACTTTATCAAGATTTAGATGGAGATGATAAAATTGATAGAATTAGGGAAAATGGTGCTGAATGGAAAATGAATAGATTAGATCATTTGCTATCAAGAGAAATTGATTTTGGAGAACACCGAGAAGAATTTGAAGAAGCTGATGAAGCTTTGAAAGAATTAATCGCTAAATACGGAAAATAAAGTTTGAAGTTTTATGGAAAATTTAATTTATTTTTTTATTTTCAATTATATTTATAAAAACAATTAATTTCTATCTTATTATGAACCTCGCGCGTGAAGAGTTAGACACAGTAAATACTTATAATAAGAATTCATCTGAGTGGGCTTCTAAGCATTCTACTAAAGGTTTTTGGAGTGAAGAGATGAATAAATTCCATGATTTATTGCCTTCTGGAAAGATTTTGGAAATTGGCGCTGGTGGAGGGAGGGATGCAAGAGAACTTATTGGAATTGGATATGATTATACCGGAGTGGATGTTTCAGAAGGTTTATTGAAAGAAGCAAAGAAAAATTGTCCTGAAGGTAAATTCTTACAGCAATCTATTTACGAGCTTGATTTTCTTCCTGATTACTTTGATGGTTTCTGGACCTCTGCTACACTTTTACACATACCAAAAAATAGAATTGATGAAGCTCTTAGTAAAATAAATGAAGTTGTAAAATCTAAAGGCGTTGGTTTTATTTCTATAAAGAAAGGTAAAGGAGAGAGGATAGAAGATGATGAAGGACCGAGATTGTTTTCTTATTATCAGGAAAAAGAATTTAAGAATATTTTAAATAGGAATAATTTTGAAATAATTGAATTTAAAGAGAAAGAGATGAGTGAAAAGACAATTTGGTTGATTTATTTTGTGAGAGTTTAGGCTGAAATTTTATTTTTTAAACAGCAATAGGTTTAATCATCTGTTCTTTGTTAAGCGCCTCTGAAATCAAAGCCTTTTCCAGGTCTAAGATTCTCTTTGTTATTGCGCTATTTGTGTTTAGAGTGTAGAGATTTGTTTTTCCGAATCTTCTCGTGACTTTAACTATATTATGAGTGTCTAAAACAGTCCAGTATTGGAAGAGTGATGCCCTTGAAATTTCTGCCCCCTTGGCTATTTCTGATTTTGAAAAATCCATACTTTTATTATCTACTAAAAAATCTATTATTTTAAATAGTGGCATTTCCCCTGTTAATTGCAGTAAAAGTGATTTCATAATTATTTTTGGAAGAACAAAGTATATAAATTTTATTGTTTAAAGTATGTTTTGGTGGACTTTTAATGTGGTCTGACGATGAAATAAAGGGAAAAATATTGCATAAACTAACCCGTTTGGGAAAATTCAACCATAGCCACACTTCAATTGATAATTTGCCTAAGGGATTCCCAAAAGATCTTAGAGGCACTGTAAAGTATTATGTTGAAGAATTGATTAAAGAAGAGGTTTTATTTGTTAAACCAACAAGCTATGGCAAAGAAGTTTCTATTAATTCTGAAAAAAGAGAAAGAATAATGTATTATATTGAGAAATTTTTGGAAAAGGATTGATAATATCTTTTTTTATTTTTCTTAAGAGTTCTTAACATACCATTCTGCAAACTTTGTTGCAAAAGAATCTTTATACCTTTCCTGTCTCCATTCCCGATATTTTTCTGGCGACATCTCCGCTAAGGTTACATTTTTTCCTTCTGGTATAAAAACAAAGAACAGATCTGACCAATAATAATCTCTTGGTTCCCCCTTCTGATTCATCGATAAAGTTCCTGGAACATTAGAAATAAAGTATAGTGGTTCTGATAAAATTCTATCATAATAAGCTAAACAATTCCTAAATTCGCAATTCCTTTGTTTTCCATCAACTAATGTTAAAATTCCCTCTAACCCGATTGTTTCTAAAGCAAAATTTACAAAAGTTTTTGGGAAACCATTTAAAGAATCAATATAAAACCCGGAATCCAAAGCTACACAAGGTTTTCCGATTTGCTGATAAGCAAACATCACTTTATGTCTTGCTATTTCCTGCAAATCATCTGTTCTTGGCTCAGGTAATTCTAAGTCATATTGGATAACATTAATATCATAACTGTTTAGGATAGCACTTAGAGAATGAACCTTTCCTTTATTTGTTGTAGCAAAAATAATTTCTTTCATTTCTTAATAAGTTAATATTGCTTTAGCAACAGATAATCCTTCTTCCAATGTTTCTACTCTGAATGCTGTTAGTTCTCTGACAAAATAGTGTTCATGGATGTTTCCTGTTTTCTCTATAACTGTTATAACTGGTTTTCTGTATGCATCTGCCCAACCATATTCTACCATTGTTCCTATAGTTATTTTTTCTAAGCCTAATAGATTTGCTAACATAACATCACAACTTCTAACATCCATCCTATCTCTTGCAACAACACCTTCTTGAGAAGCAATCACGTGATCATAGTTTTCCTGAAGTAATTTCCCTGTATCTAAAAATTCTTTGGCCCTCATGGGGGATATTCCAATGATCTTATGTTTTACTAATTCCTGTTTAGCATATTCTCTCCAGTCATTACAGCCTTTATACGTAAGGCCTTTTATTGCTCCTGCAAGATAAACTGATTTCTCCATATAGAAATAAAATTTCAGACAGTATATTTAAGGATTTATAAACTTGAAAAGTTATTTTTGTCTCTAAATCAATAAGCTTTTATATTAGTTATACATTTGTCTAATTATGCTAGAGTTTGACACAAAAGTAAAGAAATGGGGAAATTCTGTTGGATTAATCATACCGAAAGAAAAGCTAAATGGAATTAGAGAGAATGATGAAATACATGTTATTGCTTTTAAGAAATCCAATGTTTTAAAGGAAACTTTTGGTAGTTTGAAGGGGTGGAAAATGACTGGTCAGAGAGCTAAAGACCTTGCAAGGAAAGAATTATACAATGATTGAAGATGATGAAGTTTATTTCTTTGATACATATGCTATTATAGAGATTTTATTAGATAATGATAATTATAAAAGATATACTGATAAAGGAGTAATTTTAACTAAGCTTAATTTATTTGAACTCTATTATAATGTTCTCAAAGATTTTGGAGATGCCAAGGCTGATGAATATTCAGAAAAGTATTATCCATTTATTGCGGATTATGGTAAGGAGGTTATTAAAGGCGCATCAAAGCTTAAATTGCAATATAAAGATAGAAATCTATCAATGACTGACTGCATAGGTTACATCATTGCAAAAAAATTGGGTATTAAATTTTTAACAGGGGATAAAGAATTTGAAAACTTTGACAATGTAGAATTCGTCAAATAATTTTTATTATAAAAACATTTAAAAATTTACCTATATAAACAAAAATAGGAATGGGACTTGAAGAAATTATAGATGAAGTCATAAAGAATCTTTCTAGAGCTTTTAATTTTATTAACTTCTTAGTCAGTGGTTATATTGTACACAGAGGATGCGGAGGAGATATTGACCTTGACAAAACACTTGGCAAGCAAACAATAGGCAACTTTGTAAATCCAGATGAGTTTAATTATCCATTTTTGATTTTCGGCGTACCAGCATTTGTGTTTTTTACTAAAAAGCTTATGAATCCAACTTCTGATTTCCTAGAATCATTGCATAGTATACTGAAACCAGAGAAAGCTAAAAAAGAGATTCATAAATTCTATGGCGATCTTGATGAATTAACTGATCTCTTAGCTGGTGATTATCAATTAATCTATTTAAAAAGAAATAACAACCAAGTAGATAGAAAACATTTGCTCAACTTATTAAAAGAAGCCAATGAGGAATCAAAAGGACTTCCGACTGTGGGGGTCGAGCTAGAGTATTCATGCGCATTGCCTATCAGAACAATTGACTTGTTGAACCAGAGTAGTTATTTTCCAGAAAATCAAGTTCCAAAAAGCTATAGTTATGGTGGGAAATCTGAGATTAGAACACTACCAACAAATCCATATAGTTTTTATTGGTTGATCGAGGAATTTTATAAACACCTTCCTAAGCATGGAGCATCAGCTCAAATATGTATCGGTGATGTGAAAAGATTCAGAATGCCTTATATCTTTCTAGCTATGCATTTCACAAACCAAAATTGTTTTTTCCCAATGACTTCCCCCGATGGAAATAAAGATGGTTTAGAATTTCCAAGCGTTTATGTAGGAGAATCAAACATATATAATGTTCTTGAAGATAGATGGATTAAGTCTCTGAGGAGACAAACAAATTACATTGTTCTGTATACCCAGAGTCCCCATGAGATAGCAGATGCTGCCTTCTTCGCATCAAAACTGCATTTACTAGATGAAAAACAATTTGCAGGATTTAAACAGGACTTGAGGAATTTGATGGGGATTAGCCTTGAAGATGGGATGATGGTGAAGATGATTAGGTTTGTATCAAACATCCATCAAGATGTAGCATATCAAATGCCCACAGAACTTTCCTATCACCTTTTAACAGAAGCACAAAATCACTTTGGTTTTGCTGATTTAGAAAAGAGAGTAATGGACAATATAAATTCAGATAATTTTGTTATTGAACTAACCAAAGAGGATACAAGCAAAATTGAGTATGCTAACAATTCAACACTCCAATTACTTGAAAAGTATACTATTACTACCCCTGCAGACCTTGTATATAGAGTTACTTTAGAAGATGCATTAAAATTAAATAGATACTGATATCACATCCCATCTTTAAATGCTTGAGTTTTGAAGATTTCTACTTTGTCTCCAATCTTAAAATTATATTTCTCAACAAGTCCAGAGTTTATTTCCAAGACGTATTTTGCATTTTTATCGGGTGTTATTGAATCACAAGTTTCTTTGCATGGCTGAGTATTTTCATGAATGTAAACAATGTTTAAGTTTTCATCAATCCAAATCATGTCTAGAGGAATAAAAGTATCTTTCATCCAGAAAGAGTGTTTTCCTGAATTTTCAAAGATAAACAACATACCTTGGTCTTCTTTTAATTCTTTTCTAAACATCAAGCCTTGAGATCTTTCTACTGAGTTGTCTGCTATCTCTACATCAAATAATTTTTCATTGATTACTACTTTGCTGTATTGCTGCGAACAACCGGATACAAGAAAAACCAGCATAAATAAGCATAATTTTTTCGCCATCAGATTATCTCAATTTCAAAAGATATAAATATTACGTTCTATTATGGTCTTTATGACTAGTAAAAGAAAAAAGCTTTCTATCGGTCTTATTTATTATAAAACATACCTAGATTACGAAGACAGAATGTTGTACAAAGCTTTAAAGAAAAAGAATCTTAATATTGTGCATTTACCTGCAGAGGAGCAGCTTGATGTCGACGAGTTGAAAGAAAAAACAAAAAAGTGCAAATTAATTTATAATGATACGATCTGCCAGCCAATCCTATTTGAATCGCTTGAACTATCTAAGACTCTGGAAGAGCTGGGGAAAAAAGTGATAAACTCTTCTCATTCATTTTTCTACCAAGAGGATAAATGGATGTTTTATCTGAAATGCTTGGAGCACAGAATCCCGACGCCGAAGACTTATTTTATACCTAGAGAAACAAGATTTTACCAGAGGATTATAAAAAGGATATTAAAAAATAATCCACTAGTACTGAAGGGAGTTTTTTCTGATAATTCCATGCAGGTAGAAAAAGTTAATGACTATCCGATGTTTGTTAAAAAAATAAAAAAAATCGTTGATAAGAGTCATGGCTCACCGATAATAGCCCAAGAATTTATACCTAACCTAAACAGGAGTTATAGGGCAACATTGATTAATCACAAACTGCTGCAGTTTGTAGTTAAGATTAGCAAATCATGGAAGCAATCTGGTCATGTCAGAGAGCATTTCAGGACAATAAAAGTAACTAAAAAAATAAAGAACCTATGCGAAAAAGCCTCAAGAGCATTAGGAATACAAGTTTGCGGGTTGGATCTAATATTTAATAATGGAAAATGGTATGTAATAGAAATTAACAGCTGCCCAGGCCTTGATTTTATTTACCATGATGAGGAAAAACTTGTTAAAAAGATAGCGGATTATCTTCATTCTGAATGTGAAAAACTAGGCTGACATCTTTTTTCTTATCTCTGAAATTGATTTCAAATCTATTTTTGCAATAATCATTCCTTCTCTACCAAAAATTTCTTTTACGATTTTATGCGGACTGGCAACTGCGGTGTAGGAGGTAATGTATTTTTCATTTACATCAATGGGATTGCAAAACACTACATAAGTCAAGCTTTCATATGCTCTAGCAAGTATCAAAGATTGGAGGATTTTTTTCTCAGCCCTTTTGTGATTCTTTTTATGCGCCCAGTCATCATAGCACCAATACATTGGGCAGAAGATAACTTTTGCTCCTTTTTTGGCCATGCTATAAATCGCTCTTGGATTTGAAACATCCCAGCAAATTGCGATGCCAATCTTGCAGAATGGAGTTTTATACACATCAAATTTCGATCCAGGGGTTATCTTCGGACCATCCCCCATTATGTGAACTTTTTTATGCTTCCCGAATAAGTTGCCTTCATTGTCTATTAACAAAGCTGAGTTGTAATGATATTTTTTTTCTTTAAGATGAGTTGAGATTATGCACCAGATACTGTAAAGCTTGCAGCACTCCATCACTTGCGAGATAATAAGCTTGTTTTTTTTTGGGCCTAAGGATATAGAATCTTCAGGAAAACAGATCATATCAACTTTTTTAGCTTTTGCATTGTGCATGTATCTTCTGATATCATTTATTATAGAATTTATCGGCTTGCTTATGTTTAACTGCACTGCCGCTATTTTTAAGTTCTTGGACATCTAATAAAAAAAGCTGATTTGGTTTATTTAATTTTCTATCTGATAAGATTACACTTTCAAACTCACAACGTGACTCATCCCATCTTTATGCATTGAAACTCCGTAAAGCTTGTCTGCACTGGAGATAAGCGAATCATTATGCGTGATAACAATGTACTGCGCTTTTTTGGAATATTCCTTGATAAGGCCCGATAATTTTTCAGAATTTCTTTTGTCAAGCGCTGCATCTACTTCATCAAGAAGATAGAAAGGAGCCGGGTCATGATCCTGGATTGAGAATATGAATGCCAATGCTGTCAAGGTTTTCTCTCCGCCAGAGAGACTTTTTATATCTAAATATTTGTTGTGAGCTATCTTAACCATTACTTGTACTCCGCCTTCCAATGGCTTTTCTGGGTTTTCAAGAATTAAGTGAGCTGTTCCTTTAGTTGTTAGTTGGCTAAAGATTGATTCAAAATTGCTATTTATTTTACTGAAGGTTTTCATAAATGCCGAGGTTTTTTTAGATTCCACTTCGTCTATCATTTTTAGAACGTCCTGCTTCTCCTCCTTGAGTTTGGATGATTTAACTTCTAGAGAGCCATACTCTGTTTGAGCCTGCTCGTATATCTCCAAAGCGCGTAGATTTACATTTCCGAGATTTTTCATCATTGATTCGAATTTTGCTATCTCTTCTTTAAGCTCTGACTCTGAAAGACCTTTTCTTAATGCCACGTCTTTATAATCCTGCATCTCCTGATTTAATCCTGCTATTTCTGCAACTACTTTTGCCTTGTCCAATGAGATATTATTTATACGCTCTTCGAATATCTGAGTTTTATTCTTCTCGTTATTTATTTTTATTTCATTTTCCTGCAGGATCTGATTTAATTTATCTCTTTTCCCAAGCATGCCCTTGAAATTGCTGTAGAGTTTTGCCTCCTCCTTTTCTTTGTTTTTTATCTGCGAATTTTTTTCAGATACTGATGAAAATAATCTCTTTATCTCTGAATTGAATTGATCTAACTGAGAAAGATTTTGCTTGATTATTTTCTGCATTGATTCTTTTTCCGGCATTATCAGCTCTTTTATCTGAGAGGTGATGTTATTTATTTCTGAATTCAGTAGGATTTTTTTCTCGTTTAATCCCTGCACAATTTTTTCCATTGAGTCTATCTGCGCAATTATTTTTGGATTTCTCTTATCGCTGATTTTTTCCCTTAAGAAGGATCTTTTTTTATTTAATTCTTTTAATGAAACCAGATTTTTATTTGCAGAGGATTCTATTCCGGATAACTCTGAAGTGATTTGCTTTAACTTCGATGTAAGATCATGTTTTTCTTTCAAAATATTATCTATGTCACCTATAGAAGCCTGTATCTTCATAGTTTCTCCTTCTAAAGTTGACTTCTCTTCTCTCGCTGCACTTATTTCTTTCTCATTAACGGAAAGCTTTTTTTCAAGATCCTTAATCAATGAGCTAAGACGCGACAGTTCTGAAGAAAGTGAATCGAGATTTTTTTCTATTCCCGGAGTTAAGAAAAGAGATGAGTGCTTTCTCCTGAATCCCCCAATCATTGCTCCAGATGTTTCTACTAAATCGCCGTCTAGTGTTGCCATACGGCATTTTCCTATCCCTATCTTTCTTGTTGCTTCTATATTATCGACGATAACTGTGCTTCCTAGAACATATTGGAATGCTGACTTGAATTTTGGATCAAACCTGATTAAATCCATTGCCAAACCATGGCCGTGACTTATTTTCTGCTGCGAAGATGTCTTTAGTTTATTTAACGGCAGGAAAATTGCAGTTCCTAATTTATTTGATTTGAGATATTGGATGCATTTTGCTGCTATGCCATCATCCCTAACTATAATGCTGTTAAGCCTGCTGCCTGCTGCGACTTCTATTGCCATTGAATACTCTTGAGGGACCTGAGCTAATTCTGAGAAAGTTCCGTAAACTCCCTGCATGTTCAGCGATTTTATTTTGCTAACTGCCAGATTTGTCGAATGCTCTTTTGCCAAAGACTTTTGCGTGCTCAGCCTTGCATGCTCCTCTTTGTGCTGCTGCAGTTTTATTCTTGCTGAAGAGAGTTGATTTAATAATACTGTATCATCCTCTGAAAACTTGCTCAAATCCTGCGCTGCCTGCTTGAGTTTTTGCTTCAAGCCTGCAAGCTTTTCCAGCTGCTGCTTGTTTGCAAGTTTTTCTATTGTGCTCAACCTTATTTCTATTTTGTCTTTTTCTCTTAACAGACCTAGTCTTTTCTCGTCGAGGTTTTGAGACTTAATTGATTCTATCTCTGAATCAATCTCTGCTATTTCTGTTTCCAAATCATCAAAACTGTGCTTTTCCTTTACCTTACTTAATTCCTGAAATTTTTTTGAAGACTCTTCTTTTAAGTTTTCTAATTCAGACTGAAGCTCTGACTTTTTTTTCTGCAATGACTGTGCTCTTTTATCTGAATCTTGCAGAGATAATTTAAGTTGGAAAGTTCTTTCATTCAAGGATTTAATCTCATTTTGAAGAGTTGACAATCTGATCTTATCATCTGATAACTGCTCTTTTAGAAGTTCCAATTCGCTATGCAGTGCAAGTTGCGACGATTCCCCGCTTTTTTCAATCTCTTCCTTCAGTTTCTGCAGCTCCTGCTTTTTCCCATCTAATTCCTGCTGCATTTGGGAAACTTTGCTGTTTATGGAATTCACCTGCTCTTGGTTTTTGCCAATCAGAGAAACAACTTTATTTAGCTTGTCTTCTTTTTGCTTTATTTGTAAATGCAGATAAGTTGCTTTATTCCTGCTCACATTTTTTTCAAGCTCCTTATATCTCGATGCCTGCTCGTAATCCCTTTTTAGCTCTTTCAGATAGGTTCCTCTTTCTGTTAATACGATATCTGCCTCTTTTAACTGTGCTTCCACTTTTTCCAATTCTCTGACAGCTTTTTCTTTCTTATCTTCGTAAACAGAAATACCTGCTATGTCCTCGATTATTTCCTTTCTTCCTTCCGAAGGCATCTCTGCTGCATGAGTGATATCTCCTTGCAGAATTATGTTGTGGCCGTCAGGGTTTATTTTTGCTGCTGCGAGCAGATCAATCATTTGCTGTCTCGTCCTTAATTCTCCATTGATAAAATACTTTGACTGGCCGTTATGCCGGACTAATCTTTTTACTTCAATTTCCTTGGCTTTTACTGGAAAAGAATCATTGGAATTATCAAATAAAATCGAGACATAAGCTTCTTTTGCTGGCTTGCCTGTCTTTCCTCCATTGTATATCAATTTTGCTGAATTATCTGCACGCATGGATTTTGAGGATAGCCTTCCTAGGACAAAGCATAAAGAATCGACGACATTGCTGTTGTGCACAATGACATTATTTGCTATAAAATTGTGATTTTTTTCCACGCATAAATCATAAACCCATTTTTCTCTTGCCTCAATCTCATTTATCTCTACAATCTCATCCCAAAAAATTGATGACTCAATATGCATTTTTAATAATTGTAAGGATTCTGTTTGCTCTTTTGCGATAGAGGAAAATAATTCTTCATACAATACCCTTAATCCATATCTCGAAGGAGTACATTGATTATAGCAATAAGCATCCAGTCTTGGAAACTTTTTTCGGCTCGTTTTGATATTTATGTTTAATTCCTTTACTATATCCTTTACAGTTGAGTTTAATTCTAAAAGATCCAGATTCGGGTTGATCTTCTTATCCATTGCTATCCAATCTAAACTATTTTGTTTTTCTTTGTGTATTAAACTAACCTTATTTCTAAACTTTACAATGTTCTCAACCCCATAAATCCTTATGGTCTTGTACAAACCAGAAAAATTACTATTCGTTGCAACTTTGATGTGAAAGACAGACCTAGAATTTATCCCAAATCTTGACAAAATATTTTCTATTGCAACTCCAAGTGCCCTGCTTTTTGTAGTTATTTCTATACTATTCTTAGAGATATATCCGTCCCCGCAATATAATCCATTTAATAATTCGGCCAGATGCTTATCAGAAGAATGTTTTAGATATAAATTTGTTATATTTTTTCCGCTGGTTGTCCCTCCCATGGGCATACCAAATTTTTCTAAAATAACTCTAATTGGTTGAGAATAGGCAAGAACGTCGTAACAATTTGCCTTGTATTCATTTATTGTAGACTTCATTTCAAAGACATTTTTAAGCAACTGTGAATAATCTTTAACTATCTCTTCAGTCCCATTTGTGAACCATATTTGATCTGAATATTTCGGCAGCCTCCCCTCTGCTAGCAAATATCCTAAGAGTCTTGAAAACTCTGCTGAATTCTTCCACGGTATTTTGTATAATTTAGGAGAATTTTTTGACTTTATATAATGTAACTTTCTTATTATCTGTCTATTTCTAAACCCTGCATATCTAAGAATCTTTATCAAGAATCCAAAGTTGATGTTTTGTTTTCCTATTATCCCATCCAATATAGTTTTTGGTATACCTGTTGTTTTGGAAAATTGGTCCCACGTGCCTTTCTTGCATTTTTTTAGGATATCTTTATACTCTTGCTTCCATAACACATACACATTGTCTTTAGGTTCTATCTGATCGAGCAATTCCTCAAAACAAATGGAACTTGAGGTTATATCTATCCGGTTTGGAATCGCTATCTTTACTCCACTCTTTAGCTCTTCAGCCTTTATGCTACGCACTTTCCCGTCATCCAACATATAAAGCGGGTGATATCTCGTAGATGTAATTGTTTTTCCCGACCTTGTTCTTATTGATAACAGAGTTCTTGGAGAAATTCTTTTAACGCATTTTAAAATGGGCTTTTCCTCTAGTTTCAATGTTTCCAAATTTAATGATAAAATTTTTGTACCATCCCCATTAGAGATATAACCATCATCTATTTTCTCGGCACCTTTAGATAGCCCTTTATCTACTAATTCCTGAATACGAACTAAAGAACCATCGCTTAGTTGCACTAATGTATCTCCAGTTACACACTTTCCAGAACCATTTGGGCCAATGACAGCGGAGAAATCCCTTGAAAACGGCAACTCTATTTGCTTCGCAAACGACTTAAAGCCGTATATCTTCATCTTCTTAATGTATGTCATCTTTCGAGCAAGTTTGCAAATTAGTTTATATATTTTATTGTTGATGTACATTGTAACGTAAGCGGGAGTTATTTGACTCAAAAAATTATTTCTTCTTTCTTGCTGGTTTATCCCAGTAAGCAGATTTGCAATTTGGGCATAAAACAGGATATTCTTTTTTTCTTGGTATCCATTCATGTCCGCATCTTTCACATTTGTAACCCTTAACTTCTATTTTTATTTCAGCCATGATAAAATAAAGAAATTTATCATTTATAAAACTTACTTTTTAAAGTATTAACTACATAGTTAATAATTATCTACCGAAACATTTATATAGTTCAACTTACTTATATAATTAGTAATTAGTTAAGTAAAT
>CAYIWL010000004.1:0-35844 GCA_964367085.1 Candidatus Woesearchaeota archaeon | reverse complement strand
ACGGATACGGTCGAGGTCCGTATGGCTTAGTGCCTACGCAGGTTCAAATCCTGTCCTCCGCAATTACATTAAACCCCAATGCAATCAAGAAAAGATTAAGCAGGTATCATTTCTTTCCTATCTATTCCTTCTCTAACTTTCTGCCTCGTAGTTTCCCAATAGAAATCCCTAAACTTCTTAACAACAGGGTTTTCCAGATTAAGCATATACATTTTAGCTTTCCCGACAATTCTTGTTTTTACAACGATTTTATCCTTCTCCAATTTGCTCCAGAAAATCTTCAAAGTTGAATAACCTATGCCAGAATTAGCTGCTATATCCGTCATGCTGTAGTCAAAATCCTCATTGACAACTAGAAAATCCAATACCCTATTTATAGGGCTGTCTCCAAAGGTCTCCAAAAAAATGGTATTATTATTCATTGAAAGATAAGAGAAGATTTAACTATTTAAATGCTTCTATTAATAGCTGATATAGGTTAAAAATATCAATAAAAAGAATTAAATATTTTCTCGAGGATCTATCCTTAATGCCTAGAAGAATATCAGAAGAAGATTATGACAAAATAAGGAAGAACATTATAAAAAAACTATATTCAAAAAAGGCATTTAGTAAGGGACATTTACTTTATGAAAGATTAACAACCAGTATCCCGCCTCATTTAAAAGGTTATGTTGATGAAGTTTTAAGAGGACTAATCAAAGAAGGATTAATTATTCTTTATGGAAAGTCAAAATATGGAGATGCTTATCAATTGAATGTTAAGAAATTGAAAGAGATTGAAAACATTATTCTCTGAATCCTGTCCTCCGCAAAACTTATAAACCAAATTTCTAGAAATTAATCCATGAAAAGAACAGGCCCAACAAACCCACAGCTGCAACAATTAATCCGAGATTTAAAAAAATTATCAGCAGAAAAACAGGTTAATTTATGGAAAAGAATAGCAAAAGATTTGGAAAGACCGACGAGAATCAGGAGGAAAGTTAACCTCTATAGAATAGATAAGCATCTTAACAGTGGAGAAACAGCGGTTGTTCCTGGAAAGTTATTATCACTAGGAAATCTAACAAAGAAAGTAGAAATAGCAGCATATCAAGCATCAGAGCAGGCAAAAGAAAAAGTAGCGGATGCAGGCTCGAAATTCTTAACGATTCAAGAATTAATGAAAAAAAATCCAAGCGGAAAAAAAGTGAGGATTATAGGCTAAAATGGTAGCATTAAATTTACCAAGCAAAAGGAGTTTAGTAGTTGAGAAAGTTAATCAAGAAGAAGAGAGATTAAGAGAGACTCTAAGCGCAGTTGATTTTTATAAAAGAGATGATGGAAGGCATTATTGCACAATAGATGGAGAAGAGCACTGTATTAGCAATCATCCATATTTGCTCAACACTATTAAATTAATTTCGAGGAGATATTTTGAAGGCCCATTAGGAAAATGATGATAATAAACGCTGAAAACATGATATTGGGAAGATTGGGAGCTTACATAGCTAAAAAATCCCTTTTTGGAGAGGAAATAAAAGTCGTTAATTGCAAAGACGCAGTCATAGTCGGAAAAAAGAAAGAAATTTTAGGAAGATATAAGCAAAAGCAGGAAAGAACAACTCCAAGAAAAGGTCCATTTATTCCAAAAACACCAGATAGATTTGTAAAAAGAACAATCAGAGGAATGCTTCCTTATAAAAAAGAGCGAGGAAGAAATGCTTTCGAGAGGATTATCTGCTTCAATTCAATACCAGAAAGCCTTAAAAATAAGGAAATTAGCACGATTGAAAGATTTAATGTTCTGCAGACAGACAATGTAGATTTTATAAAAGTACAAGATATCTGCAGATATTTGGGGGGAAAACAATGAAAGTAATCCACGTCTCTGGAAAGAGAAAAAGCTCTATTGCAAGAGCCACATTAAAAGAGGGTGACGGGGTTATAAGAATAAACAATCAGATATTAGCGCACTATAGCAATAAATTGGCAAGAGAGAGAATAAATGAGCCGCTAAAAATCGTTGGAATGGAGACGGCAAAGCGCGTTAATTTCGATATAGCTGTAATTGGAGGAGGCTGGCAATCACAAACAGAAGCAATAAGATTGGCAATAGCGCGCGCATTAGTGCAGTATACAAAATCAGACAAATTAAAAAAAGATTTTCTGAACTATGACAGGCATTTGCTGATAGCAGATACTAGAAGAAACGAGACAAGCAAGCCAAACGATTCAGGAAAGCCGAGAAAGAAAAGGCAGAAGAGTTACAGATAATTTTTTCTTTTTATTTTTTTATCTTCTATAAAGAAAAGTTTAAAGATTTTTTGATTATTATTGTATTGTTTATTATATCGTACAGAATCCGCAAACGAACATTAGATTACTAAATAGTGGTTACAATAGAAAGATTTATAAAAAGACTTTAGCTTGAAAAAATTATGGCAAACAACGATAAGAAATTAGTTCCTTATAGAAGGATTAGTGTAATTGATAGAAAAGACAGGGGAGAATCCTTTACTGTAAAACAAAGGTTTGCACAAGCACTGCAAAAAGAAGGGTTTAAAGGGGCAGAAGCAAGATTTGATTCTGATCAAAATACAGTCTTATATTTCCCTGCACAGTATTTGGAAAATAAAGAGATAGAGCATACTATTGAACACACAATTAAAGGGCTTGAGAGGGATCTTAAGAGTAAGACGGTAAAACTTGCAGTATCCGAAGTTATATTTAACGACAACGGGCAAGATTATGAGAAGATGAAAGGATCTTATGAGCAGGCACAACAACACCTAACAGAATTAGAAGGAAAATTAGAAGAATCAAACAAGAGGTACTCTGTTACAATTGTGGAAAAAGAATCTTTGGAAAGAGAAAAACATAATTTAGAGGAAAGGTTAGCAGATGCAGAGCAAGAGCAGGCAATTGCAAATCTTTTATATCATACAGCAGATTTACTTGACTCTATTCCTTCCTATCCGCAGCAAGCCAAGGTAGAAGAAGCGAATAAAATTAAACAGCAAAAAGAGGAATATCTGCAAAAGCATGGTCTAGCAGCTATAGAAGCACTTCCAGAAGAGATTCAGAAGCAGATACTTGATAGGTGGAAAGAAGGAGACAGTACATTAGAAGAATATAAAAATTATCTTCAAGCAATCCAGCCTAGGACAATACCTGTAAGATTAGCAACAACATTGGAAAATTACGTATTAGTATTTCCATGGAGCCTGCAACCGCAGCATGATTCATTGAAGGATGTCTCAGAAAGAATTCAGGAAAATTTGAGAAGCCAACGAGAAGGAGAGCTGAAAGAAGAAAATTCATTAACAGTCGCAACATTATCTCCTCAACAAGACAAAAATATACTTAAACAAGAACTTGCGAATATCATGGGAGAGGGAAGCATTATTCTTATCCCGTCCTGGATAGAAACAGATTACTTTGCAGGCATTCCAGGAAGAGCCCAGCAAAAGACTTCATTTTACGAATTCATAATGCAAAGATCAAAAGAAAAAGGATACATTTATGCAAAAGACTTGGCAAACGCTGCAGGAATATCACCTACAACATTATCAAGAATAAACCAAGCAGAAAAAACAGGAGAGGAAGTAAGATTAGAAAAGCCGACAATAGCAAAATTGGCAACTGCTCTAGAAACAACTCAAGAAGAGCTCAGAAGTTATTTGCAGCACAGTCAATGAGGCTTATTTTATAAATTTCTTTTTATTTTTTTATATTTCAATATTATTCACACTTATATATTGGTCAAATGCCTGTAAGCAATAAATTCTCCTTTCTGGATTAGAGACACGACTACATAACGAGCGATCAAGCAAATCTACTGAAATTATTTCAAAACAATAATCTCTATCGCCTTCATCCAGATAATCCTCGCAATAACTAGCATCTTTATTCACTCTCGCTAAGCACTCATTGACACGAACATGATTCTTGCCTGTTTTATAACACAATGAAGGATCATTATTTTCAACAGCAAAATTGAAATAACAACTATCCATTTTTTCAGCCATTTTTAACCCAGCACAATCATCAAGAGTATCCCAAGTTTGGTAGAATCCAGAATTTTTCCAAGAGTATCCGAAAGCAAAAAGCTCAGCAATAAAAATAATCACAACAATCATCATAAGATTAACAAATACTTTACCTTTCTTTCTCTTCTTCTGCTTTAAATCAAAAAGCAAACCAACTAAAACGGAAATAGTGAGAATAATTATTGAACTAAGGAAATAATTCTCCAAAACATTCGCCGCAAACCCAGTAAGAGAATATTGCTCAAAATTTAACCATGATCCAAAAAAACCTAAAAAGAACAAGATAGGAAATAAAAAATAACCGACACCACAAATGCAAAGTCCTACAACTAATCCCTTAGCCCAGTTAGGTGGATCCTTCCAATTCATATAAAAAACAGAAATATCCAAGTATATTAATCTTACATTTTTATTCTAGACAATATAACTTAAAAGAGGAAATGTAAAAACAAAACCAACAAAATCCAAGATTTTTATTTTTTATTGTGGTTCTATAACGAATTTATTTCTAATTTTTAACGTTGTCATATTATAATCATTAATAATTCAATCTTTTCATAATCTCAGAAGATATCATTTTTTTCTTTTCTGATGTTAAAGAGAATAATCTTTTTTTAACCATTTTTTCAGATATCGTAAAAATGTAGTTCAACTTTATCACACTATCCTTTACAGCTCCTTCTTTTCTTGATAGTGCAATTCCCCCCATTTCCAAGTTACTTGTAATTCCAGCAACAACAACGTTGCCATATTCCTCAAAAAGAACTAGCGCGGGCCTTTGTTTAGTTTCAAAAGTATCTGTAAACTGTACCTCTGCAAGGATAATCTCGCCGAATTTAAGCATTCTTCCAAGCCTCATCCTCTTTATTATCCCAAAGCTCTCTCATCTTCTGCTGCTGAATCTTATGCAAGAATTCATCATATTGATTGTTCTTTTTTACGTTCTTAAATATGTAAATCATTTTCTTTATCAACTCATTATAGGTCTGCCTAGGATGCTCTTTTATAGATTTCAAAGATTCAACCAAAGATTCATCAATCTGTATTGTTGTAGCCATTATATATTCACTATAGTTGATATATAATAGATTATATATAAAACTTGCTATCTCCATTTAGTTTAAATTTATGACTCTGAAAAACCAATAAATTTATAAATAAACCAAAGTTATATATATTAGTAACCTTAGTTTATCGTTAAAAATGCCATCGGAAATACCAATAATAATGAAGTTAAAGAAGCAGTCGTACAAAGAATTAGCTAGAGCTCAAGATATAATTGTAGAGGAAGTACTTAAGGTAATTGATAAAGCAGTCTTGCATGGCGGAACCGCAATATGGCGATGCTATAATGGAAATAGATTTTCGGAAGACGTTGATTTCTACATCCCAAAAAAAGAAAAACTTGATTTGATATTTAATAATCTGGAATCTAGAGGATTTAAAATAGAGAAAAAAAGAATAACACAGAACACACTTTACTCAAATCTGAGATATAATAGAATTTTGGCAAGATTTGAAGCAGTATTTAAAAACATTAAAGGAGATCTAAAGGAATATATTAAAGCTGATGGAAATCTAATAACTGTTAATACATTGATTCCAGAGAAGCTAATAATTGAAAAGATAAACGCCTATACAGAAAGGAAAAAAATCCGTGATTTATATGATATTTTCTTTCTATTAAGATACATAAAAGATAAAAAACAGATTACGGATGAGTTAAAAAAATTCGTAGATAATTTTGAAAGCCCTATTGATGAGCAAAATCTGAAAATTCTGATTATAGAAGGCATTGCTCCTAGTGCACAAAAAATGTTAGATTATATAAAAAGGGAGATCTAAAAATGGGAAAAACAAAGTATAAGAAAGATGTTGAAGAATTCTTAAAGAAAAGCCCAGTAGTAAATTTTTCTTCTATTGACAGGATTGTAAAGAGCAAAAAAAATGTTAAAGGATACACAAAACAATTAATAAGAAATTTAGTTAAACAAGATAAAATGAAGCCTATTGTCAAGGGATATTATACCTCTTTTGATGATCCTTCATTAGCTGTCTTGTGCTTTGATGGCTACTTGGGACTTCAAAATGCTTTGTCTCATCATGAAATATGGGAACAAGAGACAATTCCGATAATAGTAACGCCTAAAAAAGCTCGGCAAGGGATAAGGAAAATACTGGGGTTTAATGTGCAAATAAGAAGGATATCTCCAAAATACTTCTTCGGGTTTGAATATATGAAAGACGGAGATTTTTATTTGCCATTTTCTAATGTAGAAAAAACATTCATCGACATGATCTATTTCAACCAGAAAATCGACAAAGAAGTGCTAAAAAATTTTAAGAAGAGGATAAATAAAAAAAAGCTAAAAAATTATCTGGAAAAATATCCTGAAAAAATGAAGAAAAGAGTTCTGAAACAGGTAGAGTGAAAACTTAGATTTTATCATGAGTCCTATTATAATCCTATCCTAAAATAATCCTATCCTAAAGAAGGTTGTAGAGAAAAGTTTATATATGTGTCATATTATACCCCATATGTGAGGCCAATCAAAATACTTGATATTGTAGAGCAACTTCCTGATAGGGACTTATTGAAAGCAATTGCATGGAAAATTCCAGATGATAAAGATTTTCCAGAAGGTATTAAGTATGCTTTTGCATATATCCACAAAGGGAAAAGAATACTTGGATATGACAATGAGAAGGCGAAGGGACACCATAAGCATATAGTAGATTTGCAGACAGGAAAGGAAATGCAGATAAAAATTGAATTTAAAGACATGCTGTCATTATTTGAGAAGTTTAAAAGTGAAGTTTACAAGCTAAAAGATGAAATTTATGGAGGAAAAAATGAAAGTAAAAAAGATACAGATTAGGATAATGGACATGGATAAATGGTTTGACCATGTTGGAAATGTACTAAAGGATTTTAATAAAAAAAAGTATAAGCCGTACAAAAAAACTGTTTCCTTTGAGAATTTAGAACTATTAAGAAAAACATTGACTCCAAGAAGAATACAATTATTGAGTGTTGTTAAAAATAAAAAGCCTAGATCGATTTATGAATTATCAAAGATTTTACACAGAGAAAGAAAGTCAGTGACTAATGATATTAATATACTTAAAGAACTTGGCTTCATTAATCTTAAAAAGGAAACCAAAGAAAGAACTATGATGAGACCAGAAGTTAGGTTTGAAGAGATTGAAATTGGTGTTAGGATTTAAAATGAATAACTCAAAAGGACGACTGAAATGTATATGCGGAGCTGTTGCTGAGTACAAAGAACATTTGAGATTCAACGACTATACTATAGATGGCTGAGAATGCAAAAAATACGGAGAAGCCTACTATAACCCCGAAAAGGCGCAAAGAATACAAAATACAGTGTTAACTGTGATGCTCTTTTAATCGACGAAAACCTTTGGATTTGGAAATGAAGTTAGAGTAAAAATAGAGGGTAAAGCTTTGAAGGTTATGCCGTAAGAATTATTTAAATTTCAAGAAAGAAAAAATTTTCAACTAACTCGACCACACTTAAGTCCTGATTTAAGATGTAAAGTTTGTAGTATTAGAAGGTATACCAGCACTTCCACAGCTAGGCTCTCTCCCAAACTCATCAGCAAATAAGAAGAAATCGTCAAAGTCAATCTTCCCACTTCCAGACAAGTCAATATTAGCAGGGTCATTTAGAGCTTCATTAACCTCTTGTCCAAACACATCAGCTAACATGAAGAAATCAACGTAGTTCACTGCATTATCATTATTGAAATCAGCACAATACCTAGTTTCAGTCTCAACTAAAACACATCTGCTTCCATCACTGCTAGTTTGATAGCCAGCAGGGCAGCAAAATCCAGGATTCAATTGCAGCCCGCATGCAAATCTGCTTTTACTCCCTGAAGGGTTATTAACATCTTGATAAACAACGTTATCATTAACTGCAAAATTAGTAATGTCTAAAACCGTTGTTCCAGTCAAAAGAGAAGCAAATTTCTTAATCACGCCTCCAGTAATCCTAATTCCGAAATTCCTGCTTTCATCTGCTCCAATTAAATTAACATTCAACTCTCCTCTTCCAGGATATCTTCCAACAGCTTTTATCTTAAAAGTACAAATCCCGTCTTTACAATCGCCAGTTTTTTCAATAACATCCAAAGGATCAACTCCTCTACTTCTCAATTCAGAAAATTCGCAAGGCCCACATTCTCCACCGCAAGAATAATCCCCGACTCTTATTTCTCCAGGAACATTAACTTCATTATCGTTGCATGTTGGGGTAAAACACTGTACATTTTGTCCAAAATTATCAGCAAACAAAAAGAAGTCATCAAAGTCAATTACATTATTATTCCCTAAGTCAAATTTTTTATTTCCAACATTGGCAACAAATCCAAAATTATCTGCGAATAAAAAGAAGTCATCAAAATTAACATTAGTATCGGCATTGAAATCAGGGCATCCTGTTTCTTTAGTATTTATTTTTACAGCATTTCCAGTTACTCTGGACAAAGCTCTTCTAAAATCCCCTTCCAAGCGAGCAACATTCAACTCATAATCATTCAAAACACCTAGCATCTCCCTCTTTATGGTTGCCTTATCTGAGCCAGGAGATAAAATCTGCACCATTTTTAAAGTTAAAAATTCATATGCTCCTCTATTTATACAACCTCTCTCAACTCCACCGCAAGAAGCTCCTTCGCAAAAAGGATACACCAGGCATCTATCATCTAAGATACAATGTTGCAAAGGTAGGTTAGAGCATCTATCGTAGCAACCATTACCGCCGCAATATCCAGAGAGACATTCAGGATCTTGAGAACAAGTCTGATCGATGTTTAATGTTCCTAAATCAGCAGGATTAACAATTTTTACAGGAATACTAATTTCATCTTCCTGATTCCAACAATAGCATCCTTGATTACTCGGACAGTTAAGATTGCCAAAAAAGAAGTTATGCACTCTCTCAAAAATCCCCGCAGGTAAAACACTCACATCAGAGCATCCACCTTTGTTTTTTCCTATATTCGAGCATCTATTTTCACATGCAATCGTAGGCGGATTCATAGGCAAAGCAACTCCCCCACTTTTCTCAGCAGTACCGCCAGCTTTTTCCTCGGTGGTAACAAGTCCACTTGTCCCTGGTTGTGTTAAACCTATTTGAGATGTAGTAGCCTGTCCCTCGCAAATAGCCGCATAACCACTTACAGTTATCTTATTAGCACAATTAAAATTAAAATCGTCAATATAAACTCTGTCAGGATTATTATTTTTGGATTGCAATTTTAAACATCTTTCATATCCAGAATTCCTACAAACATTATTGCCTACGCTTCCAACAGGAATAAAAACAAACGGAGAAGCAAGATGTAAGCAGTCTCTTCTCTCCTTAACCCAAGTTCTCCCACATCCATCATTGCAATTTAAATCGCCACATTCACCTCGATAATCACTACTAGACCAGCTGCAGCTTTCGCTAGGAGTACATCCAGTTCCTTGAGGCTGTTGCACTGCTTGTTTCCCCCCACATCTACTTCCATAAACAAGATTATTATCAATGCAACATTCAACATCACTTCCACCAATATTCAACAAACACCATTGAGTGCCTCCACACGATTCCAAGCGATGATCACTTTCGCAAATACCACTAGCAGGAATTCGATAGGCAGCATCAACTCCAATAGCAAAAATAGCAATCACAAATAAAAATAAAAGTGATTTACCTGATTTCAACATCGCATCCTCCTTCAGGACATAAAAATTTCACTTCAATTTCAAATTGCTCTCCAGCACCAATATCAACGTTCCCGTTTTCAACAGTGCCTCTTGCAGTTTTAACAAAAATCAAAGGATTTTCATCCGCAGGTTTCACAACATCCCAACTTTTTCCATCCGTGCATTCCTCGACACCATCTCTCCTTATGCCCCCAGCAGGTCTAGTATCGCCAACATTACAAACGCAAACATCTTCATTATCAACTATAGAATCGCAATTATTATCAATCAAATCACCGCATATTTCAACTCCAGGAAAATTGGGATATCTATCTGCTCTTGAATCATCACACTCTCCACTATTCTTGCCAATCACTAAGCATAAAAAATTCGAAGTATATCCATCTCCGTCTTTATCACAAAAGCTATTACAATCTAAATCAACCGTACCATCACAATTATTATCTACATTATCAAAACCAGTATCAGCAGAGCAGCTTTCAGCAATTAATGGATGAATATTGGGATTAGCATCATTGCAATCTCTTCCTCCGGTAAAATCAACACTATCAAATCCATCTTTATCTAAATCAGCTTCAGCACTCCTATCAACGCAGCTGCATTGCTGAGCAAATAAATTATCAGAAGAAGATAAGTTTAAATCAAGAACATTATTCAGACAAATGCCTTGAGGAACTTTAACATTATTAACTAAGCAACCGCCAACGATTTCTTGACCGACAACAACTTCCTTTTCTTTAATTTCTTTTTCCAAAACTCTTCCGCTTCCAGGCAAAACACATTCTCCTAATCTTCCTCTGCATTCATCTGAGTTTTCATTAGTACAGCATATCTGCTCACTGCTTGGGCATCCACAAAATCCAGGACCAGCACATCTGGAAACAATTTCTTGGTTGCTGCAAAATAAAGGTTTATCATTGACATTGTTAGTAAACTTGCTAGCACATTGATTATTTCTGATTATCATTCCATTAAGTTCACAACCCAATAAATCTTCAAGTCTGACATAAAAGTTTCTTCTCTCAGCAATTTGGTTTTTGTCACGAACAGCAAAATAATAATCTCCAGGTTTATAAATATCGACGCTATCAAAAGGAATAGAATTGCAAACTCCATTTTTGCTACAAGTCAATAAGGCATTTCCTTTAGATCTTTCAATAGGATCAACATAGTTTGCATCTCCGGCAGTATAATTTCCCTCGTAAAACTCAGCACTCCCGCTATTTTCTCCTTTTACAGAAATTTGAATGTTTCCTTTTCCAATAGAATAACTTACTTCAATGTCAGCTTTCTGGCTAAAAACTATCGGCAAAATTAAAATTACAGAAACTAGCAAAAAAAATACTTTTTTATCCAATATTTACACCTCTTTGTTCATTTTTAAATTGTCCAATTATATAAACTTTTCTAGCAATTTTAAATCTCATGCTGTCTTGGCAAACCAAGTATTCTTTGTTCCGGTAGCAAAAGACTATATTTTTGAAAGATTTTTTTTGAACTTTGAGGTAAAATTCAAGAAGTATTATACATTAATGCATTAATTAAAAATGGCAAAAATCTATAAAAAAGATAATATATTAGTTAAGTGTAAGCTGATAGAAGAAATAAAAAAAACCGGAATAAAAAGAATAAATATTGGTTCAATTATTTTCTTAGAAAAATATGTTTTATATGAATTGAGAGGGATTTTCAAAGCTTTAAATGAAGAATTGATTGTCAACGGGAAGAAAACACTGGATAGAAATGATATTAAAAATGTTTTGAATCGAATTAAAAAGAAAAATGATTTTGAAGTATAAATCAAAAACAACTGTGAGAAAAAAGTTAGGATATATTATTAGAGATGATAAATAAAAAGCTTATCTAAAGATTTTCTAGCAGTTTTCCACTTTTACTTTTACTTTTTTATTCTCGCAAAAACTAAACTCTTCTCCAGATTTCACTCTAGGAATTAATTCTATGGAATTTATTTTCTTATAGCTTTTTCCAAAGTCACCATCAAGATAAGGCCGGTATATCCCGACGGTTTTAACTTCATACGCGTTCAATCTAGTATCATCCAAGGTGCTGCTCACTTCAGCCTCATCGTTGTCAAGAAAAAATTTCACAACAAAAGCGTCTTTGAAATTAATATTTTTCTCATTTTTTATGCTAACGTATAATAAGTCGGCATTTCTCCTCCTCTCGTTCTCATGCTCGCTTCTCCCGCATTCAACGTTCTCGACAAAGAACTTAATCTCGTCGCAGTTAGAATATCCTTCAAAAACCTCTTCTCCTTTTTCAAGCCCGGATTCAACTGTTTCTCTAGTCAAATTAAAAATCACGACAAACATGGTTACAACAAACACAATCAACAATACAGCAGATATTAAAGGCGAGATTCCTTGTTTCATAACTTATACCTCTCTCTAAGATCTTCAAATGTTTTTTCAACCTTATCTAAGTATTCACCTATAGTCTTTTCATTAAGCTCTGTAATTTCAGAAGACTTACCGTAATCAGCCTGCAATCTTAGATCATACAACTCCCTTAACAAATCATAAACATCAATATCGAGGTCTCTCGAAAGTTCCCATATCTTTCGATGATTCTTCAAAGCCTTATCAGATTTAATCATTAAGCAGCATATGACTGCTCTTTCTAACGCAAAATATTCTCTATTGGCTGCAGTCTTAATATCTCCATCTTTCAAATTCCTTTTTACTGCTTCTAAAAATTCCAAGGCCCTTTTCCATTCATCTAAATATTTTTTTCCCAATCTCATTCATCACCCGTCTTATTTCCTCTCTATTCATTTTATGAACATGAGGATATTGCTTAAATAATAAGGATTTCGCTTCTTCTTTAGTTTTAACTGAAAATCCGGAAGAATAGCAGTATGCAAAAGCAAGATTAACAAGGATATTTTCAAAATTGCTTTTAGTCTTATTTTTTATAGAAGAATTAAACCAGTCCAAAGCTTCAAGATAAGATTGTTTAGCAAGATTTCCGGCAAATAGGTTAATATAAGGATCAAAGCCGTAAATACATAACGAGTTCACAAATCTTTCCCTTTCCGCATTGGCAGAGAAATGCAAATTAATAGTTTTGCCAATTATCTGCTCTACTTTATTCCTTATATTAATTATTCTATTTCTATCGGCATCTTTATCACAAATACATAGAATATCAATATCACTATACTCTTTGTTCACAATACATGAACCAAACAACAAGATGGATTTCACTGAAGAAATCTCCTTGGAATATTCAACAAATAACTGAGCAGAGCATTTCAAAGAACCATCGAACTGTTTGAACCTAAACGAATCCAAAAATATTTTAAATCCTAGAACATACCTGTCCACCCTTAAAGATATTTCTCTTTGTCTGCCTCTTGTTTTTTCATCGACAATGCCTAAACTTACTAGCTCTTTAACTGCATTAAAACCAGCGCTTCTTCCAACTCTAGAAGCCTTAATCAGGTCTTCAATGATCATACTTTTATCTAAATTAAATAATAGAACCTCATAAATTTTCAATAAGCTTTTGTTGAATATCATACCTAATATAGTACCTTAGGGTACTTTTTAAGTATTTAAATCTTTGGACTATTTTAGTACCTCAAAATACTATTTTAGTACTATATTAGGCATATCAAATTACGGAATTCAGATTTTTGATCCCAATTTATACAACAGACAAGGCTAATTATCTCATGTTTCCCCCTGCCTTCTGCTCTGTAGGCTCTAACGTTTAGGCTCCAAAATAAATGTATCAAGGATAACTTCTCCTCGTTGGATCCAGCCTAATCGTGTCGCTGACAGTTTTTTCCAAATTTGCAAGCCAGTCAATAAAAGTAGGTTCTCTGCTATCCCTTATATATCTCCTAAGAGAGTCAAAAAATTTATCATTATATATTATCTCACTTCCAGGCTGAGCAGGCAAAAATCTGATAACTGTCTTTTTGTTTAAAGAATATAAATTATCCATTGAAATAACATAGTCCTCAGGCGCTAAATAAACTCCTTTTTTAAAGTCACCATAATCTTCTTTTAATGCGATAATCCTGTAATTTACATTATTCCCTTTATACCTGTAAGATTTCCTTATATTCTCGAAGTCCTCAGGAATATTTCTCAATAAAAAGTAAGATTCAGAAGGTGTCAGTAAAGGAACTGTAAGAACTTTATTGTCAACAACGTTGTAAGTAATTTCTTTCTTTTTCTTTGCAATCTCGTAATAAGGCTTTAATTTATAATCTTCCTCGGGTGTAGCTAACTGGGTATAATAATAATTATAATCCCAAGGATAAGGGACTAAATAAGTTCCGGCTGAAACAGAATAAACATTTCCGTTTATATCAAAATATCTATCTTCCTCGGTTGAAACAAGCAGAAATTTTATAAAATCTTTATAATCCGGAATAGCAATATCCAAGGCTTCATATTCTGAATCACTTATCTCAATATCAAACCCTCGTTGTGTGTCCAATATTTTTAATTTTGAAGGTTGATTTTCCCTATTAATAATCCCGATAGAATGTTTATACTGTCCACTTTCTCTATTTGTTGCCATCTCATTTTGAACCTCGGCAGAAGTTATAGCCGGTTCAAGTTTATCTTTAGTATATCCAAAAGATCTCAACAAGGCGCTTCCTAATTTTTTTTCTAAAAATCTAGCCTGAACTGTCCTATCTATTCTAGTAACAGAATCATCAGAATAAAACCCAATTCTCAAATAAGGATTAGGCGAATTTGCTAAATCATAATAAGCGGTTGTAATTATCTTGGCTGTATATTTTTTATCAGCTTGTGTTAAAACCTGTCTTCCAGTTATTTTCGAGAAGAAGCCTGTTATTTGCTTAATCACAGAGGCAGTAGGTTCTGTAATAGTACTTTCTTCCACAAACTCCAAGCCACTTGGCAAGGAAGAACATATGGCATTTTTAACCAGCTCGTTCCCGCTCATCGTAATTATTATTTCTTGATATCTTTGCAATTCAGGTTTTACAAGATCAACCAAATCCAGTTCAGGAATATCCTCTAAATCTATGTCTATTAACTCAGTATCTCTTTTCAATATGCTACATAAATTTTCTTTATCATCAACAACAGTAAACTTTAATTCGTCATTCTCGCAATAATATACTTTAACTTGATTTAAGGAATCAAACAAGCCAGCACTTCTAATTTGGTAAACTATACCTAAAAAAAGCTTTGTATTCCTGTTTGTATTAGATACAGAAGAAGAACCAATCCATTTCGGAATTTCAATGCCATATCTCCCTATTCTATTTCTGCCACAGGTATCTCCACAATTAAAATAAAGATATGTCCAATAGGCAACTTGGTCTTTAGTCAATGTATTCTTATCAATTCCTAGCTCCTCAAGGTCTTCAAAAAACAAGCTTCTTCTATGCAACAAAGTAGCACTAAGAGCTTCTATAGCAGAATTTATATTAGTAAAATCCACATAGCCTTCATTCCTAGCAAAATATTCATCAAAATCATTTCTCAAAAATCCTTCGTTCTTCAATGTATCGATACTAGCAGAGTTTTCAAAAGTATAGTGTAGCCCAACAAAAAAAGAAGGTATAGGAAAGTGTACATCAGGGGAAAACTGAGCTACATATCTGCTAAGCCCTTCCTGAAAAGCAGCTGCAGTTAAGACCTCAACTTCTATCCCTGATTCCTGTGAATTTTCCAACAGGGCATTTATCACGCCATGCTCATCTTCTCCATCCAAAAATTCAAATATAGACATTGAACTGATTCCTAACTTTTCTCTGGCTTCCCTCCTAAGGCTTTCACGGTTTCTATATGCTTCTCTAGCTCTGTTAGCAACATCAGCAGCGCTTAATCCATTTTCATTTTCATTTTCAATGCACTCATTCCCGTAAAATTTATCTTCAAACGCTACAGTATGATAAATATCTTTTCTCCAAAACTCCACTCCTTTAATAGGATTGCTAGAAACTCCTTCCCCATCCTGAACATTATCATAGTCAGTAACTATCCTGCATCTCTGCTTGTCATAATTCTCGGGCTTTATACATTTTCCGTCAATAGCTCTGCATTGAAATCCATCTGGGCAAGTTATTTGAGGACATAAGCCATTTTGCTCAGAAGAAAAATATTCTTCATCTCTTGTAACTCCTGCAGTTGGTCCTGTAGCTGGAGGTTGTTGTCCGCCAAATCCAAAACCAGGAGCCGGTAAACCTTCCTCGCTTATTTTAGTGCATTGCCTGTTTGCACATCCATAAGTATCGATACCTTGATCTATCCGGCACTCACACCCATTTTTATCATTCCCAAAACTATCCCCATCACAATCCAAATAATCAGATCCGCAAGCATGAGAAACGCAAAAGCCAACATCGGAATTTCGTTCATCTAAAAATTCGCATTCTCCCTCGAAAGTATCTACCTTCTTGCAGGAAAAATAATTAAAGCAAACTCCTCTATTAGCACACCTGCTTGTTTCAGAAGTATAATAGTGGTAATCGTTAGGATCGTTTATAGCATCTGGTCTAAAAAATAAGTCCTCGCAGGTTAATCTCTGAAAATTCGCAACAACAGTAACTTCTCCTACAGTATATAACTTTGGCTGCAACCTAATCGTTCCTAAGTCAACATCGCCACTAAGTGCAACATTTTGAAAAAAGGGTTGATAACCAACATGGGTTATAATTATATTCCCTCTTCTGTCTGGAGTATTAAATAAAAAACCGCCGTCGCTTGAAGTTGTAGTCCCATATTCACTGCCATCCATTTCTACCTTAACATTCGCATTTTCAATCGGCTGTCCATTAGAAGTATCAATAATCCTCCCTGATATATCAGCAGCATTAACATTTAAAGAAAACATAACAATTAAGGTTACAAAGATCCAGAATCTCAAAGTCCTATCCATGTTCCCTCTTTGCAATAATACATTTCGCCATTATCAAAAATCTTAAACCCCTCCAGGTTACATAAATACCAGAAATCATCATAACCGCAAAGTAAATCTTGAGAAAATGTATTTCTCGACATATAAGTTCCTGATCTGCCTAGTTTATATTCATCAAGAATATTTTCTGTATCTGGCGGAAATATGTCTGGTTTGATTATTCTCCCATAAGGCTGTATGTTATCATAAGTTTCGTATTCATCTCCCCAGCCAAAAGGTAAAACTCCTTCACTAAACCGTATTCTTTCCCTAACATCGCATCCGATAGAAGACCTTGCATTATCACTTCCTCTTGCTCTTAACCCATACTCACTACTTCCACTCAAAGTATTATCCCCACTCCTATAAGCATCTCTACCTTTTTCAAAATTGGGATTCACAGCTAGGCTAGAAGAGGTAATTATCTCTTGCCTACAATTAACAAGTTCATCAGCTAATCTAAATGCCTCATCAAATCCGCTAACGCTTTCCAAATCTGCTCTGCAATTGAAATCAAACACCTGCTGAACGCAAGTCACGCTGTCAATTGAGTTTTCAAATCTGCAGAGCTCCAAATTTTTTGTATTTGCAGCAATTTTAGCTCTTCCAACATTTCTATAAGATTCAGTAGATAAAGAGTTGACCCCTTCTAGATTATTAACCAGAACATATTCTTTTAACTTTTCAGCTTCATCTTCAGGGCAGTTACAAAGCTGGCAGTCTTTATTCAACCTAATGGTGTCTCTAACCTCTCCCAAATAAGCGCTGTTAAATTCCTCCTCCACACCATTGCACTCTAAAATAAATTCTTTTCTCTCGCCTCTAGAAATGAACTGGCTCACAATCCTCTTTCCGGTTTTAGTAAAAGCAATTCTATTTCCATCCAACTTTAACACTGGATTAAAGCAGTTAGTTTCCCCAAAGAAAAAATACTCAGCAGAATTTCTTAAAGTAGTTATATCCTCTTCGTTCAAAAGGTTCATGCCTGCTACGCATAAAAAACCATCAGAATTACAGCTTCCGAATAAAGTTCCATCACTGCATTGAAGCGCATTGCTATTGCCCACTACATTGCTCCCAGAAGGCTGCTCAGGAATTCTAGCGTCTACAAAAATAGAAAAAAGTAAAAAAATCAAGCTAACAAAAACCAAAACTCCTCTTTTTTTATACATGAACAAGATAATAATCTCAGGATATAAAAATGTTGCGATGGAATTAAAAAGTTGGGGATTATACTAAGTTTTCTAATAAGGAACTTCTCGAATCTCGCAGCTGTCCATTACTAAAAATTAACTTTGTGTATACCTAAAAATAGGTATATGAACACCTAAAAATAGGTAAATATATAAATGAATGATACCTTATACATAATATGTTAACAAAGGAACAATTAAATATTTTTTCTGTATTCAAAAAAAATATTTTTGCCAGTTTGACATTTAAGCAAATAAAGCAAGGAAGCAAGCAAAAATCAAATAGCGTAGTCCAGCTCGCTTTAAAGGAGTTCAAGAATCATAACCTAGTTAAAATCAAAGAAACAGGATATGTAAAAACTTATTCCTTAAATCTTGATAATAATTTAACATTGGCTTATCTAAATCTGATTAATGATACCGAAATAGGAAAGAGTAAGATACCTAAATGGATAGTAGAAAATATCAAAAATAAAATGTTCAAATATACAGAATTTTTTATTTTAATTGTATTTGGCAGCTATGCAAAGGAAAGGACAACTCAAAAATCTGATTTTGACATTGCAATAATTGTGGAATCAGAACAAACAAGAAAGGAGATTGCTCCTTATTTGGAAACCATAAAAAGAAGAGAGATTATCCAGATAGATTATCATGTGTTTACAAGAATTGAATTTTTAGACATGCTAAAGGCTGATCTTGAGAACATTGGTAAACAAATATTTAAAAGTGGCATTATTTATTACGGATGCATTCCTTATTATCATCTTATAAAGGAAAGAAGAAATGAATGATGAAGCCGAATTGTATCTTCAAAGAGCAGAAAATGAGCTGGTAGCTGCCCAGCTGTTATTTAGCATCTCCAGCAACTTAATAATCCAAAAAGAACAGTTTAAACTAGAAAAAGAATTTACCTTTTATAGCAGTGTAATAAGCCATTCCTATTATTGTATTTTTTATTCTGCCAAGTCTATTTTAATCAATATAGAAATCAAAACAGAAGCTCCGGAAGTACACAGAAAAACTCTTGAAGCTTTTGAAAAATATCTGGTTAAAACAGGAAAGCTTGATGTTGAACTGCTTAAGATTTATCAGAAAATAGTTGTTAGGGCAGAAGAGCTGCTGGGTATATTCTCAAAAGAAAAAGGAAAAAGAGGGAGATTTACATATCAAAAATTACCTCAGGCAAACCTTCAGCCAGCAAAAGAATCATTTGATAATGCCACATTCTTTTTCAAAAACATTAACAAAATAATAAGAAAATAAATCATTACATAGTCTTAATAGCATCTGTAAATCTTTTTTAATCGGCTTCTTAAAACATCCTTTTAATATTTTTTCAAGTTCTTCCCTATTCATTTTTGCAAATTCCTAATAAATTGGACAAAACTATCCTGCCCATACAATATTATTCCTTTTTTGACTGCATCTAAATAGGACTTATTTGGCTTTTTTAATTCATAGCTGAATTCATCTACTGTTAAATCAATAAGATGAATTTTTTTAAGTTGGCTCTGCTGTATTTTTATTATTATCTCTTCTACTGTTTTGAAGTTTTTTCTATCAGCAATTGCTAAAATATCTATATCATTCGCTTCCTTGGGATTAATTAATATACTTCCAAAAAGGATTAGAAAGTCAGTATTATTTTCTAGCTCTGCAAAATTTGATCTCCATCTCTGTAGTTTTAAAGACTCCTTCATTAACAGCAAAGAGAGTGTTCTTTCTGTAATAGGATTAGCCCAGTCTAGCTTTATAGTGGCAGTGCTGGTTCTAGTTTTTCCGACAAACTCTAATCTCACTAGGTTATTCTCTTCTAGCTTGTTTAATATTTTCCATATTCCCTGTCTTGTTATCCCCAAAACTATAGATATGGATGTAACTGTGTGTATTGCAAAAGGCTCCTTCAGCAATATGGCCAATACCCTTTCCGATGTAATCTTATCTGTCTTCATTTAGTTGATAGTTATAAACTAATAGTTGATAGTAATATTTAAATCTTTCGGCAGTATAAATTTTTTAAAACAATAAAAAGTTTAGCTTACACTTTCCCAATAAGGAACTTCCTGAATCTCGCATCTGTCCATTACTAAGAATAAGTCTTGAAGGATGTGACTGTACCCATTTCAATAACGGATCTGTTAAGGTTACAAATGTCTTCATATCAAATTCAATTTAAAAATTGAAAATCAATTTTTGAAAAAAGAAAGATTTATATAGTATGGGATACATTTATAACTTATGTATCCCAAAATAATAGCGGATTCATCGAGTCTGATATTATTAACGAAGGCAAAGCTGATGAAACCATTATTAAAATCCGCAATAATAGTCATCCCAAAAAAGGTTTACAATGAAAGTGTTGAGAGATCAAAAGGATTGGGCCGTGAAGATGCCTACGAAATTGAAAGTTATGTAAATAAGAGAAGGATAGAAATAAAAGAAGCATCTGAAAAAACAACGAAAGAATACGAAGAAATGTTCAATATAGAAGGAGGGGAAAAAGAAAGTCTTGCTCTTGCATCGGAATTTAAACTGCCCATGCTGTGCGACGATAAAAGGGGAATGAATGCGGCCAAGGTATTAAATATTAATATAATATCTTCCATAGCCATGGTAAAGGCTCTTTATAACAAAAAAAGAATAGATAAAAAAACTGCATTAAACAGCCTTGATGAGTTAGAAAGGTATGGGTGGTATAAAAAAGATTTAATTGAAAATATGAAGGAGGAAATAAAAAATGTTAAAACAAATATCACTAAGGATACCCAAAACAGTTTTTGACACGGTCAATAGTTTAAGCAAATTTGAACACTTAGAAAGATCTATGTTATTTAGGCAGGCTCTTTTAAAAGGGATAAATCAATTAAGAAAAGAAACAGCCGTTAATTTGTATAAAGAAGGTAATTTAAGTATAAGCGAAGCTGCAAAACTTGCTAATCTTGGGGTAGGAGAAATGATGGATTTGCTAATAAAAAATGGCGTTAAATCTGATTTAAGTATGGAAGAAGTTAGAGTACAGGTTAAAGTCGCTGAAAAGATAATATAGTCTCTTTTTAATTTAAGCGGGATAATCATACCTTTTTCAGCATATGATTTTCTGTCTTCATTTAGTTGATAGTAGTTTAGTCAGGTTTTGCATCAAATTTTTTAGCCTATTCTTTCCCAATAAGGAGCTTCCTGAATCTCGCATCTGTCCATAACTAAGAATAAATCTTCTGGAACATAGCCATATTGTTTTTGCAATAATTCATCTATTGACATGCCAGTCAATCTTTGTATAAAATTATACAGCAATAAAGATTTTTCATGCGGCCATACTATTCCTTGCACTATCCCTAAATTCTTATATACATTTTCTCTTATCTTGCTCCAATCTCTTTCACCATCTGCTATCTGCTTCATCAAGTTAATTAGAATTCTATGGTTGTCTGCTCCCCTTCCTGTATCTTCATCTGCTATGAAAAAAGCTTCAGGGAATTGACTTTGTAATTCTGGAGCTGAGCCGAATGAGCCGCAAGATCCCAGATACAATAGTTTCTTGGCATTGCTTTTAATGTCTGAAGTGAACGTATCTCCAGTTAAATGATATGAATGTCCCCTATGCGCGATTATGTCTATCCCTTGAGAGTTAATTGATTCTTCCACATCAGAATTATCAGTTGTCACAATTACCTCAAGTATTTTCTCATTATAAGGCTTGGAAAATCTGAATGCTTTATCATTTATTTTTACTTGAGTGAAGCTGTCTTGTCGAAGCCAGTCCATCGTAATTTTATACCATTCTTCATCCTCATAAAAATAAAGCTTGGCAGTTACTTTATTGTCATTTAAAAATTCAATAGGAACTCTTGATTCCTGGATTTCTGGAAGCAAATTTGCTATATGCACTGCTTCTTGTTTTCTTGTTTCAAAACTATTGTAATTTAATTTTATAAGGTAGCCGTAAATTCCTTCCCTTAATTTATTTTGGGACTGCTTTGCCTCATTGTAATTATCTATAAGAAGGTTTTCTGTAAATTGCTTATACCTGCTTAAGTCTTGCTGGGTAAAAATGTTTTGTATAGTTGAAGTCAGCAGGACAGAATTTCTTAATATTTGACTCTCTTCCCCTTTTGTTAAAGCATCTGTCAGTATTGTATTAAAATAAGATTCCTGTCCCCTTAAAACCTGGGTTAGCCTGTTGAAATTGGCTAATCTTAAATAGAAGTCTGTTGTATCTTTTCTTTCAGGATCTATCTGATTTATCTCTTGTATGAATGAAGTGTCTCTGCATACTCTATCTTCATTTGATGGATTTTTACATAATTTTTGGTACATTTTTAAAAACGTTGAAGTATAAAGATCTGCTCCCCCAACGGTACTCTTAAGTTATCGGGATACGTTTATTTCTAATGTATCTAATTAAATCCAGTAATTTATTTTGTCCCAGGGAAAGTTTAATCTCCGCAGCTTCTGCTGGTGTTTTTCCTTTCAAACTTTGATGAGGGTTCACAAAGTTATGGATTATGTGTTTCAAACCCATAAATGCTTCTCCCCCTTCAAAACTTCTAAATCCTCCACGCATAATTTTAATACGATCTTTAATTTTCCCATTATACCTTTCAATTGGATTGTTATTATATTCCAATCCATATTTCTTGCATGCAATAGGTACACCAAATTGTAATTTAGCAATTCTATAAAACAATTTGTTAAATGCACTTTTGTAATTTTCAAACTTATCACTCACAAAAGTGATAAGTTTCCTTTCGTCTTTTGGTTTAAGTTTCTCCTTATTATATACTTCAAATATTTGACCATAACAAGTAATTTTTATTTGATTTAGAAACTCAATACATTTCTTTTTTGTTCGTTTATCGACGAACAAATGAGCTAAAATGTATTTTGTTTTGTGATCTATGCAGTTAAGGTCATAGCAATCTTTTCCTTTTACTTTCACATATTTCTCGTCTAAATGTAATCTTCCTTTTATCTTTGGCTCCACTTCCAGATGAAGTGGACTCAAAAAAAAGAGAATACTTTTTGGTCCAATCACTAATGGTT
Organism: Candidatus Woesearchaeota archaeon; assembly: GCA_964367085.1. GTDB lineage: Archaea > Nanobdellota > Nanobdellia > SCGC-AAA011-G17 > ARS1403 > JACPIN01. The sequence continues at coordinate 12,919 of CAYIWL010000004.1, read as the reverse complement.
TTCAAAGTTACTTTAATTCCATCATGTTGGAATAAGTGATTTTGTGTCTTGTCTAAAGATAATCCATCAATATGCTGATGTATTGCTCTCACAATAACTTCCTTATCATATCTCATTCTCTCAAAACCATCTGGCTCTACAAATGTTTTCCTACATTCATTGCATCTATATCTTTGCTTTATCCCAGATTGATTGTGTCTTTTGCCGCGCTTCACAATATCTGAAGCGCGACATTTAGGACAATTAAACCCTATCATTTTAATCACCTCTAGAAATAGTTAGACCTGTCTACTATATAAATATCCCGTTAACTATAAAGTACCTCCCCCAACAGAGATTAAATAATAAATAGAGTTAGTAGTTAAGCCGCGTATTATTGCTGTTCTTGTTACATCCTGCGGTCTATTCTCAGCATCGTGAAGCTGGTTTATTAAGACAGCATATGCAGGCATATCATTTTTTATTACTCCATCGATATAACCGTCAGGGCTGCTAATAAGATTTATAGAATCCGCCAAAGAATTGGCAACTTCACTGTAATATCCTCTCAAAACAAGCATCTCTGCTACTTTGGATTTAATTTTCACTAATGGTTCATTAGCAAGAACTCCAGATAGATCAGAAAAAACTAATCCTGGCGGTTTTATTTCTCCTAAAAGAAATGCTATTCCCGCTCTTACATCCCCATCTTGATCATTTTCCAGTGCTCTTATTAAAGCTAGAACTGCTTCTTGTGATTTTATTTCTCCTAAAGCAGATGCTGCTCCCAATCTTACATTCCTATCTTGCTCATTTTTTAAGAGCAATACATTTCTTAAGACATCCTGCGACCATCCCATATCTTCAAACTTCACGCATTTATTTTCCACACATAAAGCATCTTGATTCCAGCAGTCATCTTTCTCATTTAAAGAATAATCATCTATGCAAGTTTTAACTTCGCAAAACTCTTCCTGGTTTCCAACGTTTAAACTCTGCGCAACAATTTTTCCAGCTCTTCTTAAAGTAGTTGGTTCACGAGGGTCACAACCAGTTTCTTCTTCAATAATCTCAAATGTTTCAGGATCATAATAAATTCTGTCATATATTTCAAATGGTTTTCCAAATAAGCCTTCTTCCCCTTCCATTGATCCTTCTAAATTCCAAATATCATAGTAAGATATATAAGAACCCCTTTCATCTTGACCTCTCGAAAGTTTATAGTTAACCATAATTATTTCATCTGTCCCCACTATCTCTCCACCTAAATCTCGCTCCTCAGATATAGTCAAAAACTCATTCTCTAAAGTCCCCCCACCTATAATCAACTTATTCCCAGATTCATCAATAAATTTAATGAGTTTCTCTAATGTTATAAGCCACTCAATTCCATCATATAACTCCTGCACATATAAATCCCGGTCGGTTACATAAGATGGGATTTCTCCTTTTCTTAGCACATCTTTATAGTACTCTATCGCCTCTTTTTCTCTCCTTAAGAACCTTTTAAATCCAGGGACATATTGATTTATTTTGTAGTAATATTTATTCTCTACACTATTGCCCGGTCTATAATCAGATATTCCAAAAGTATTGTGTTCTTGTGGCAATCCCAAATAAAATCTCCATGCATCTTCACGTTCTTTTCTCTTCATTTCCCTTCCCTCAACAAGGTTAAAGATAAACTGCCTTATCTTTTCTTCGTTTCCATATCCGAATGGTACAATCCCCTTATAAAGTAATTCGCTAACCTTCGGAATATACGCCTCTCTTTGTTCTTTGGTTATATTATTCATTTCTAATTCTCTTTTTGCACGCTCCTTCATTTCAAAAAAGCTCTCTTCGGTTTCTGCTTTCTTCCTCAACTCCTCTTTTATTTCATTTTTAAACTCATACCCATTATCTCCCGGCTTTAAAGAATCAACAGCAGATAAAGCACTTTCCAGTCCTAAAGAAGAAAAAGTATTCCATATCCTATTAGCTGCTTCTTCAACATTGTTTTCATTTACCAACAGGCATTGGTTAGGCTCTTGAGCATTAACAACAGGCGAAACTAAAATCAAGAATAAAAAAATTATCACCGCTTTCATATCCCAATTAATGTGAATCTAAGCCTCCTTTATCAATAGCCATTTCCATAAGGGTATAAACTTTATCTTTTTTCCTTTTATTTTTTCCTCTCCTTCATAGTTCCAGGTTATTATCATCAAATTGTTGCAGTGCAAGTCTTTAGAAGCGCTTAATAATCCTTTAACCTCTCTTTCTTTTGTTTTTATATCATCCAGAGAAAAAGAAACCTGTATTAGCTGCTTTACTCTTTTTTTATCCATAATCAGAAAGTCAACTTCTTTATTGTCTGCAGATTTATAATAATTAATCTCCTTTCCCCTTCTTAGTAATTCAATGAAAATAAAATTTTCTATTAACCTTCCATTCTCATTTATTCCATTTATTGTTAAAATCCCATTATCTATAACATATATCTTGGGAAGGGACTGTTCTCCTTCTTTATAAGAATAAGAAAATTTTCTCAATGGAAATATAAAAAAAACATCCTGCAAGGCATCAACGTAGTTATAAAGTGAGGTTTTGCTTGCTTTTATTCCTGTTGTTCTGATAAAATTGTAGAATTTATGAATAGAAAATTCCCTGGCAGCTGAATTTATTAAAGATTTTATAAGCAGTTTTAAAAGTTTTATATTCCTTATCTTATATCTTTCGATAACGTCTCTAAATATGGTTGTTTCAGTGATATCCATCAGGATTTTATCCCTCTCCTTGCTGTAAATAATAGCTTCAGGATACCCCCCTCCCTCCAAATAAGACTTTAATTTATTCAGTATTTTGGCTTTTTCAATAGATGTGGGATATTTCCCGATGTTCTCTCTTTTAACATTCAAATAGTCTTCAAAGGAGAATGGCAATATTTTATAAGTCAAAGTCCTTCCTCTCATGGAAGTTGCTATTTCCTTGCTCAAAAGCTTTGATGATGATCCGGATATAAATACTTGGATATCCTTAGCATCTAAAACAGTTCTAACATACTTCTCCCAGTCATTAACATTTTGTATTTCATCCAAAAACAGCCATAATTTTTTATTTTTATTCTGAGGATAAATTTCATAATATACCTCTACAATGTTGATTAAGTCTTCACTTCTAACCCCCTCCAAATCTATCCTCTCAAAATTTATATATATTGTCTGATGAATACTCGTTCCCTTCAAAATATTTTTAATCAACTGAAACATTGAATAAGTTTTCCCGGATCTTCTTGGACCTATGATTGATACAGCTCTCTTTAGTGGCACCTCCTTAGGAATATTAATCTCTCTCTCAATCAAATCAGGGATCCCTCTCTCATGAAACTCTCTGATTATTTCTCCCCATTTTTCCTTGTTTATCATAGTCTTTTATAAGAGGAAACTATTTATAAATATTTCCCTCCATATAATACCAATACAGCCTGCTAGTCTTTAACCCTATAGCAGCCTCATCAACATTGTTTTCATTAACCAATAAGCATTGATTTTCTTGCGCATAAGAAATATTAACAAGTAATAAAAATATTAAAAATATAAAACCTCTTTTTACTAACATAAGATAATTTATAGAAGTAAATGATATAATAAACTTTCTGAAATCTGAAAAAATAGAATAATTTATAATATCTTGCTTTAACCAATTTTTAATCAAAAGGAGGGTAGAATCATGAATCATAAAAAAGTAGTTTTAATTTTCTTATTTCTAATCCTATTTAACGTCGGAATAGCCCAAGAGGAAACAATATCAGCAGAAGAGCAGAATCTAAACGTAGAAGGATCAGTTGTAAATGAAACCAATGAAACAGAAACTACGCAAGAGCCGATTAAAGAAATTGAAGAGATTATTTTTAAAAATTTTATACCAAAAGAATTCAAGCTGGGAACTGCCCAATTCAGCATACAGATACAAAATAATAAAAATGAAACCTTATCAAATTTAGCAGCTCTAATTTCCGGGAAAGGCTTCTCAACTTATGAAGTCACGCCAGTAGAGTCGCTCGAGCCTGGAGAAAAAGGTTATATTTTAGTAAACGGGGATTTCAAGGAAAGTGGTTTAATCAATCTAACAATAAGGATAAATCAAAAAATTTCCTATCAGGAAGTTAATGTTCTGGGAGAGAGTGAAGAAGATCTGGAAAAAGCAGAAGCATTGCTGAAGCAGCAGGAAGAAAAGAAAAAAGCACTGGCAGTTTTATCGTCAAATCTAGAAATATTGAAACAAAATTATTCTGGCTTAGAATCTCAAATAAAGCAAAAAGAAGGAGAAGGTTACGATGTTAAAGACGTCAAGTTGGAAGAGCTCAAAAAATACATTCGACAAACCCAAGCAAGTATACTTGGAGAGCATTTAGAAGAGGCAAGAGTAAATTTGGGATTAGCTAAAGAGGAATTAAATGCTGTAGAAGCAAAAATTGGAACGTTAGAAAAACTTCCGTTTATGAGCAGGTTTAGAGAGCATTTGATAGTCTTTTCGTCAATAGCTGGTGCAATAATCACATTCTTTGCCTTATACGAGTTGCTGAAGAAAAAAGGGAAAGAAGCAGTCACTACAATGGGAAGTATAAAACCGAAAGCTGAGGAAAAAGTTCTTGAAGTGAAAGAGGAAGAAGCAAAGCATAAAGAGATTAAAGAAGAAGAAAAGGCAGAACAAAAAGAGGAAAAGAAGAAAACTAAGAAAAAAAAGGCATAAATAAATAGTTTTAAAAAGGCACAAAAACACCTCAAAAATCAGTTTTAATGGAGAAGTTTTAGATGATAATTCCAATTCGTTGCATGGGTTGTGGAAAGCCGACTGCGCATTTATACGATAAGTACAATGAGGAGATTAAGAAAGGAAAGTCTCCAAAAGAAGTTCTTGACAAGTTGGGAATGGAAAGATATTGCTGCAGATCTTTATTCTTAAGCCATATTGATTTGTTAGAAACAGTTGCAAAGTTCAAGAAAGGCTAATCTAAAAATCAACAAAGTATGGTAAATAAAACACAACATCCTATCCTAACAAGATTTAAAAAAGCTAATAATTGTCATTATAATGATCTGAACTGCATTAGTGCTTTATTCTATCTCTTAGGTTATGACTCAGTAGAAGAACCTCATGAGATATCAGATATAAAAAGAATTCCGTTAGAACGTATGCTAAACAAAGAAAAAGCAGATGTTCTTATTATGGATAACCCTCTTCACTATATGATACTAGATCCTTCGAATAAAGAGTATATAATACATAGAAATGGATATGGCTCCCTCATGACTAGGCAGACATTAATCTCCCTCATATGGTTGGATATTGCATGCTCACCGATTTCAACATTTGATATGAAAAAGGATTTAAAATATTTTAAAGTTCAAGAAAGGCTAGCTACCACAGTTTCAGCAATTTGCCAATAACGTAAATAACGAACACAATCAATAAAATCTTTAAGATAGCATCCAAAGGTTCCAAATCATTTTTTTTATTTTTTGCCATTTCTAATCTCATGTAAAAAGTATACCAAAAAGATCATATAAAGGTTATAACAGACAAAATTATCAATCCTGAATTATTTTTATTTATCATCGTATAAGCATTAATGGTCGTAAAAAATAAGATCGTGATAATAGCACTATATGCAAGAATCCTCCCAAACCTGCTTCTCTTAAACAAAATCCGAACAAAGTCATCCATGTCATCTAAATCACCTAAAAGTTTTTATTTATTTCTCAACTGAATGGATAAGAAAGACAACTATATAAATTATTATGATAAAGGATAAGGATTCAAGAAAGGCTAAGTTTTATTAATAACGTCTTCTACAATATACTTGATGAAATATCCAAGATTCTTTGTATTAGCACTGACAATGATAATAGCTGTGTTAATATTCAGCAACGACAAATTAATCACCCAGGAAAATTTTAGAATCCTTGAAAATTATCTCTCTTCTTTCGCTTTAGGCATACTTTACACTTACGGTTTCACCGCTGCATTGTCAACAGGAGCTTTATTGTTAGTAGCAAGCCAGCAAAATATTTTCATAACTGGAATTATTGCAGGATTAGGTGCGTTAATAGGAGACTTGATAATATTCAAGTTTGTAAGAAAAACTTTTAATGGGGAATTAAGCAAGCTAAAAAAAACAAGTGCAATGAAGAAGATAAGGAATTTCCTAAAAAGACATACAACACTAAATGGTGCAATCCCTATGATAGCATGTTTGATTATTGCCTCGCCATTACCGGATGAAATAGGGGTTTCAATGCTTGCAATGCACAAAGACACATCAACAAAGGCATTCTCAGTAATATCATTCATACTAAATACAGTTGGAATATTCATAATACTAATGCTTGGAAAATCTGTCTAAAATGTATTACCTAAAAAAATCAGAAGAGGTTCTAAAAGAACTTAGCTCATCGCAGGAAGGACTGTCGCAGCAGGAAGCAACAAATCGGTTATCAAGATATGGAAAAAACGAGTTAAAGAAGACAAAGAGAATTTCGATTATAAAACTAATTCTTGTACAATTCGCAGACCCGTTAGTCATCATCTTGCTAGCAGCAGTAGTCATATCTTTCATGATAGGCGAAGGAAAAGATGCAATAGCAATCCTCGCAATAGTGATCATTAATGCAATCATTGGATTTTCACAGGAATACAAAGCGGAAAAAGAAATTGAATTATTAAAAAAACTTGGTTCTCAAAAGGCAGTAGTCATTCGCAATGGGAAAAAAGAAGAGATTGATGCAAAAAACTTAGTAGTAGGAGATATAATAATTATAAGTGCAGGAGACAAAATCCCGTCAGATTCTCGTCTGATAGAAGTCAACAGCTTAAAAATAGATGAATCCTCATTAACAGGAGAATCAACCACGGTTGAAAAGACAATTGAAGCACTACAAAAAGAAGCACAAGTAGCAGATCAAAAAAATATGGTTTTCTCAGGAACGATTGCAAAAGAAGGAACAGCAAAAGCAGTAGTTGTTTCAATCGGGATGCAGACAGAAATTGGAAAGATAGCGCATCTAGTGCAGGAAACAGTAGAGTTAGAAACCCCGCTACAAAAAAATATAAAGAGATTGGGGAAAGTTCTGGCAGTAATAATCCTCTTATTAGCATCAATAATTTTCATAGCGGGAGTCCTAACAAAGATTCCAGTTTATGACATCTTCCTTACTTCTGTTAGTTTGGCAATATCCGCAATACCGGAAGGCCTGCCAGTGATTATGACGTTAGCATTGGCCCTGTCAGTTCAGGTCATGTACAAAAAAAAAGCATTGATAAGAAAATTAAAAGCAGTTGAAACTCTGGGCTCAGTAACAGTAATCGCTTCTGATAAGACAGGAACCCTTACAAAAAACGAAATGACTGTAACAGAGCTTTTTGTAAACAACAAAAATATACAGGTAACAGGAAAAGGTTATGAAACAAAAGGAAAGTTTTTCTGCAATAATAAAGAAGTTAATCCAAATTCTCTTAAGACATTGTTAGAAATCGGAAGTTCATGCAACAACGCACAGCTTCCAAAACTAGGCGATCCGACAGAATTAGCATTGTTAGTCTCAGCTGCAAAAGCAAATATTTCTGCAAAGAATAGAATTGCAGAAACTCCCTTCAATCCTGAAGAAAAATACATGACTACAACGCATCAGATCAACAATAAGAAAGTAACTTACATCAAAGGTGCCACTGAAAAATTATTGGAAATGTCTGAGTTCATACAGGTAGACAACACAATAAAGAAAATTTCAAAAGAAAATAAGCAGGAGATTCTCGAGCAGAACAAACAGATGGCATCAAGGGCATTGCGTGTTCTAGGGATGGCTTTCAAGCAGGATAACAAAACGATTTTTGTAGGAATGCAAGGAATGATCGATCCCCCAAGAAAAGAAGCAAAAACGGCAATAGGGCTCTGCGAAAAAGCCGGGATAAAAGTATACATGATCACAGGAGACCACATAGATACAGCAGTAGCAATAGCGTCTCAGCTAAACATTCAACCCAGTGCAATAGAAGGAAAAGACCTAGACAGGTTATCAGATTCAGAGCTTAAAAAAATAGTCAAAGAAAAATTCGTTTTTGCAAGAGTGACGCCAGAGCACAAATCAAGAATTTTAAACGCGATGCAAGAAAACAAAGAAATTGTAGCAATGACAGGAGACGGAGTAAATGACGCGCCAGCATTAAAAAAAGCCAATATAGGGATAGCAATGAATATTAAAGGAACGGACATAGCCAAAGAGTCTTCTGATATGATTTTGATGGATGATAATTTCAGCTCGATAGTCAATGCAATAAAGGAAGGCAGGATCGTTTATGATAATATAAAAAGATTCGTAAAATATCTCCTGTCAGTAAACTTTGATGAGATACTCGTAGTTCTTTTTTCTTTATTAGCAAAAACCCCAATTCCATTTTTGCCGCTCCAAATCCTATGGCTCAATCTTGTAACAGATAGTCTGCCTGCATTAGCATTGAGCAAAGAGAAAGGCGAAAAAGATGTGATGGACAGACCTCCAAGAAATCCAGATGAACACATACTCAAAGGAATAGGATATGATATATTAATAGCCGGAATACTTGCTTTCCTTGCTACATTGCTTTTATTTATAATAGAATATAACGTGTCAGGAAACATTGAAAAAGCTAGAACAATAGCAGTAACACAGGCAATTATCTTTGAATTATTCTTCATATTTTCTTGCAGGTCAGAAGCCTCATTTGTAAAAACAAATCCATTTTCAAACAAATATCTAACTGGTGCAGTTCTATTGACAATAATACTTCAACTAACGGCAATGTATACCCCAATAAACTCTATTTTCGAATTTACTCCATTAGGTATCAAAGATTGGCTTTTGATAATATTAGTAGGCTCAACAGGATTCATCTTCTTCGAAGTAAAAAAGTTAATAAAGAAAAAGAGATAAGTTCAGACAGATGAAAAAAAAGAAAAAAAGAGGGGTAAAAAAAGAAGCAATAGTGCAAGCAGGGCTAGTTGTAGTAACCTTAGTTTTAATAGCTCTGATTTATTACTTCATCCAGCCAACGATAATAGGCTTTACAATTTTAGAAGGATATGTTTGGAATACAGATAACAGTTCAAATTTCAATTACAATTCTGAAGAAGTAGAAATTGAAGACAGCATTATAAAGTTGAAATCAAACACTTCCACCGCAGATTGGACAACATACTCTCAAGAAATATTCAGCATATCAAAAGCATATCACAAGCCAGATGACAAGACATCGAAAGTAGAGTCTAAAAACAATGACGAGCAAGAAATAAAGTCGGATGAAATAACTAGTTTCATTTTCAGCTCTGAACTAAGCAATGGCAACGTCATAAACATGTATCTCAACGATGAGGAATCAACAAACATCTATCTTTGCAATGCATATGAAGAATGTACTGCATCAAATCTCGGCCAGGTTAATTTTCCAAACCAAGACGGTTATTACAATATCACAATTCAAAACCTTGCTCAGCCTGCAAAAATTTTCAACTTAAACTCTGATGGAAAAATAAAATTAGATTACATTAATTCTTCAGAAATAAATATAACAAAATTTTGGTATAATCCTGAAGACAAAACAGCTAATTTAACATCTCAGGATAATGCGATTTTAGAAGCAGAAGACGATGAGATATTGGACTTAATATTCAGCAGCAATCTTCAAGGAAATGATCTTATCCAGCTCTATCTAAAAACAGAGGAATCGACAAACATTTACGTATGCAACCCAGGAGAGGAATGCACATCGTCAAATTTAGGCCAAATTAATTTCCAGAATCAAGAAGGTTACTACAATATAACTCTGCAAAACTTAGATTCAGCTTCAAAAATTTTCAACTTAAACTCCAACGGAAAGATAAAATTAGATTTTATAGAAGCAATAAGAGTGACAGAAACAAATCATTCGGAGACGAACATTACTTATCCGGAAACAGCTAATATCACAACACAGGATTTTGCAGTCAATGATTTGGGCAGCTGGGATGCGCTTATTGTAGAAGAAATTTTAAGGAAGCAAAACATCAGCTACGAGTACTCAGTCGATTCAGGAGAAACATGGAATACAGTTCCAGAAGATAAGAATCTATCAGCAGTGAATTCAACAAAAATAAGGATAAAAGCAATATTGAACAGTAATACAACAGAAACGCCTGAGCTCACACTTATCAATCTAACCTATTCAAAAAGGCAAATAGACACATACTATGAGGTGAATGATTCAGGAATTATCTCAACAATAAAAGATGAAAATATAACCATAAATTCTTCCTCAAATATAGAGCTAAAGATCTCAGCAACAGAAAGCTTGTCAAACATAATTTTTAACATTACAGAACTAAAGAACACTAGACCATCTGCATTAGCAAGATTAAAAGAGATAGAAATCTTATCCCCGGATCTACAGAACAAGCTCAACACTGCAACGATAAAATTATACTACACAGATGAAGAAGTAAATAACCTAAATGAATCCACTTTAAAGATTTATTATTATAACGAAACTTTGGAAGAATGGCAATCAATAAGCTCAGTAGTAAATGAAGAAGAAAATTATATTGAAGCAAACCTAAAGCACTTCAGCATTTATGGAGTATTCGGTGAAGGAACAACGTCCTCAAGCTCATCCTCATCCAGTGGGTCAGGAGGAAAGAGAGAATTTACAAGAGGAACACAAGCCCCAGCACAACAGCAACAACCTTCACCAAGCACAGCAACAGAAACAAAAGAAACAGGACAAAATCTGCAGGAAAGTACAGAACAAGAAACAATCCAAACAGAAACGCAAACACAGCAAACAACAATAACAACACTGACCGGAAGCATCGTCAGAATAGGAAAAGTATTGACAGATGGAAAAGTAAACAAAAGTCTTTGGATCCTGCTTGCAATATTAATCGTAGCTTATATAATCACAAAAATTGAAGAGCAAAAAAAGAAAAATAAATGATTACTCATCTTCAGTTCCAAAGTCTTCTGGTTTCAATTTAATCTCTCCGATTTTTTTCAATTTCAAATACTCTCTAGCAAGAATGTAGAATATCAGACCAAGGCTTTTCCTTCCTTTATTATTGCATGGAACCACCAAGTCAAGCTCATTCGCAGTATTATTTGTATCGCACAAAGCCAAAACAGGAATTCCAAGTTTCAAAGCATCATCAATTACATTTTTATCAGGAAAAGGATCAACAACAAGTAATAAATTTATCTCCATAAAATCCTCAAGCGCAAGGTTCAGCAAAACTCCTGGAGAATATCTTTCAGTGAAGATTTTAATCCCAGTAACCTGCGAAAAAGCTCTCAATGCTTTCCAGCTGTTTTCTCTCCTGCCAATCACAAGGATATCTTCAGGATCATATCTGGCAAGAACACTAGCAAGAAGTTTCAACCTTTTGTTTATTTCCTGGATATTTAAGATAGACAATCCATCCGGCCTTACTTTATAGATGAAAGGCTCCATGTATTTAGTTTTGTATTTTGTTCCAATATGCAAACCAGCCTTCAAATACTGATCCAGTGGAACTAAAAATTCTTCTTCAGCCATAGAATAATTTCAAAAATATCTGTTTATAAAATTTGCTAATCCCATTTTTTAAAAATTTCTCAAGAAATCTTGAATCAATCTTTCAGCATCTTTTTTCAGTCCAAGACCAAGGCCAATTCCAAGAGCAAGTGCAATCCCCGCAGCTAATGCCCCGATGATTATCAAGAACACATTCTCAACCAAGCCAACTTGAATCCCAATCTGCCTGAAAGCAGTCATCACAATTACAAATAAGATAAACCATTTAAGGATTTTGCTTAAAGCAATCATGCCTTTCACTTTACTATACTCATTGATTTTAATCTCGACATAGTGTGCAAATATCAAGCCAAAAATGATTATTACAATTCCAAGTATTAAATCAGGCAACCATAACACAAATGAATTTAAAACTCCGCTCAGGCCTCCAAGATCAATTTTATCGACGGCAGCCTGGAGGAAAATAATCAGCACATACCATTTCAATATCTCTCCAAGGACGTAAGAAATCTGTACTTTTCCAATAGTTTTACTCAAAGCAGCTTTCTCTACATATTTATCCAATCCGGCTTTATGCAAAACCGTAGTTAGAATGCTCCCAAGAATCAAACCAAATAAATATCCAATTATTAATAATAATATTACAGCAATTAAATCAGGAAAAAATTTAATGAATCCGACCCATAAAGCTTCAAATGGACTTCGAATTGCAACGACAGTTTCTAAAACCCCAGCCAAATAATATCACCTTGAAACTAAAAATATATAATAGTTTATATACCTTTCTACACAGATTTGGCATAACTAGAAGTATATCGAATTTCAGTCACTTCATATCTGTTTTTCACTAATTTATCAAGCCTTTCAACACTTCTCCTGACAAGCGACATTGAACCAGAAGCAGCAGTGCTTTCTATCCTTATAAAAGGAACAAAACAACCATCTACAACTCCAGTTAAACCATAACTTTTTAGGTCTACATTTACCTCTAAATCTGTGTATTGCCCTCTAGAAGATGCTGTAGTTGATAGCCCCATATAAGATGACATGAAGGGAGTTATCTCTAATTGTCTTCTCAGATTTCTTGTCCGGATTTAACCCGATAATTCTACACCAGTTAATTTCTCCTAATTCATCTAAAGTACTGCAACGGTTTTCATCCAAAAGAAGGCTTTCAAAATCAACTAATGCTCCCTCTAAAAATTCTTCATAACCCTTAGGAGGGATCTGAAAGCTTTTTAATCTATAGATTCTTTCTTCACTAGGATTAGTCAATCGGTTCATGCTCCAAAAACTCCCAAACCATATTTAAAATTTATTAAACTGCAAGCTTAGTCCTAAATCTCCTTAAAGCACCCAAATAAATTATGGGCGAGCAATC
>CAYIWL010000003.1:0-36002 GCA_964367085.1 Candidatus Woesearchaeota archaeon | reverse complement strand
AAAAAATGAGACAGGCAAAAAATCTATCGTTGGGAAATAATTTCAGGATACTACAGTTTCAAAAGTTATTTATATTTGTTAGTTATGGATTTTTCTTATGGTTGATGTTAAACATGTTTACAGAGATGCTCATCGGTTAAAGCAGATTGTTTCTGTGTTATTCAAATCAGGCTTGGGGTATTATCTCTATCAATTAAAACTTGGCGATCATTTATTCTGGCACCAGAGAGTTGAACAGAAGAAGCCAATGGATTTGCCAAAGAAAATCAGGATAGCGATGGATGAGCTTGGCGGAACTTTTATCAAACTGGGGCAGTTACTGAGTCTAAGACCGGATCTAATCCCTAAAGAATACTGTGAAGAATTCAGCAGATTACAGGACAATGTCAGCAGTTTTCCTTTTAACGACGTCAAGAAAATTGTTGAGAGCGAATTGAAACATAAGATAGAGGAGATATTTTCTAATTTTGAAAAGGAGCCTATTGCAAGCGCCAGCATAGGACAAGTGCATAGAGCTAAATTGTTGAATGGGACTAGGGTTGTAGTTAAAGTTCAAAGGCCGGAGATAAAAGAGATAATGGATGCTGATATTGATCTTTTGTATCACCTTGCAGAGCTGCTGCAGAACCATGTTGAAGACGTGAAAGAATATGATTTGAAAAGCATCGTTGATGAGTTTAAAAGGTATACTTTAAATGAGCTCGATTATCTTAAAGAAGGAAGAAACGTTGATAGATTTTACCGGAATTTTTTGAACAGTGAAACTGTAAAAGTTCCTAAGGTATATTGGGATTTCACAACTAAGAAAGTTTTAGTTTTAAGTTACATTGATGGTGTTCCTATTGATGACAAAGAAGGATTGAGAGAATGGAGCTGTGATGAGAAGATTATTTCTAGGAATCTGGCTGACTGCTTTATGAAACAGGTTTTTGAGTATGGATTTTTTCATGCTGACCCTCATCCTGCAAATCTTTTTGTAATGCCTGGAAACAAAATTGTTTTGATTGATTATGGTATTTGCGGCAACTTAACTGAGGATATGAGAGAGAAATTTATAGACATGCTCATATCCCTTGTAGGCAGAAGGTTTGATGAATTTGCCGACGGATTTTTGAATATTGGAATGATCGAGGAAAAAAACGAGGAATTGACTCATGACATTGAAGCCATTGTTGAGGAATATGCAGATGCTAGTATTGAGCAGGTTGATGTAGTACATCTCTTTAATGACTTGGTACTTTTTTCCAGGAGGAATAACATCTTGCTTCCTGTTGACTTTATCTTACTTGCCAAAGCAGTTGTTACAATTGAAGGAGTGGGTTTGCAACTTAATCCTGATTTTAGCTTGAGTGCGACTTTGCATGAATACGTCGATAATCTTACTACTAAAAGATTAAGGCCGAGTTATCTTGTTAAAACATTTGTCGGAGATATTTCTGGCCTTGCAAAGAACATTAAATCTATGCCAAGACAAGTCAATGAAATATTGCAGAAACTTAATCGAGGAGAGTTAGGTGTAAGGTTTGAAAGAAAAGATTTGGTGCAACTGGAAAGAGAGATAGATAGAAGTAGTAATAGGGTCAGCTTAGGAGTGATTATTGCTGCGCTGATAGTTGCAAGTGCTCTTGTGCTCAATTCTGGGAATGGAAAGTGGCTAGCTGTTACTGGGTTCTTGATAGCAATCTTTTTAACTATACAATTGTTTTTATCTGTAATAAACGAAAGGAGGATTGTTGTTTAAAATGGGAAAGAAAAAAAGAGGCACTAAAAACAAAAATACGTCTGAAAATATTTCTAGAGTGAAGAAAGCATTGAATACCGGATTTTTGTTTAGCATAGGAATTGCATCTGTTGCCAAAGACAATGCTGAAAAACTAGTTGGAGAGATTGTAAGGAAAGGAAGCTTGAATGAAAAGCAAGGAAGGAAACTTGTAAGTGAACTTGTTAAGAGAAGCAAGAAAGAAAAAGAGAGAGTAAGAAAAATATTTATGAGTTAATGTGCTAATACAAATTCATATACTTTTTCGAATGCAGCTTGCTGATCATTTATCCTGTTGTGTGTAGAATTGGATAGGTAAATTATTTCTTTATCAGATGATTCTACCTCGTTGTAGATATGACCTGCTGATTCTGGAGATACTATTTTATCATTTTCTGCCTGGAAAATCAATATCGGCTCTGTAATTTTTTCCAACTGGACTATGCTGATTAATTTTTGCATTTCAGTAATGCTGTCTAATGGAGTAGAATCGTAGAGGACTCTTTTCTCGTCTATGAATTGCACTATGTCCTCTGCTTTTTTTGTTGTGTAGGTTTCTGCCAGCTTTACGAGTGGAATGAATGGGATATAGCGACTCTCTAAAATTATTGCTGAATTTATTGAGATTATTCCTGCTAAGTCATTCTGTTCTGCAAGATGGAGAGTTAATGTTCCTCCCATCGAATATCCCAGAACGAATTTTTTTTCTGTGTCTAGCAGATTTAACGCTTGCTGTGCTGCATCTGTCCAGTCTTCATAACTTATCCCTTTCAAATCTTTAGGGTGGGTTCCGTGTCCTGGAAGAAGCGGGACGTAAACAGTTATGTTTTTTTCCGCTAAAAAACCTGCCAACTCGCGAAAATCTTTTGGTGATGAAGTAAAACCATGGATTAATAAGATTCCTACTTCCTTATCCCCTTGAATAAAAAACGGCTCTGCTCCCACCATGACCCCGTTTTTTCTTTCCTGCTGGTTTGCTAGATAATTTACTCCTAGCTCATTTACTGTCTTGCTTGATGTTGCGATGAAAATCAGAATAATGATTGTAGCGATTATCCTCTTTTTTTCCATTAATTTTTTTAGCAAAAGATTCATTGTAGTTTTTTAATCATGTCAAAAACTTCTTTAGGATTAACCTTTCCAGAGTATTTTTTCATTATGATCCCCATGATTGCATTCGGTGTTAGGGTTGGATTTTTTTCCATAACTTGTTTTATCTCATGCTCTATTTCCTTGAATGAAACTTGCTTGTAGTTGTCTGGATTTATTTCTTGTCTCTTAGCGAGTTTTATCATTATATCTGAGACGGCTTCTTTTTGAAGGGTGTTCTGATTTGCTAGCTCAATAATTTTTTCGAATTCATTCAATGTGAAATCATGTTTTATGTCAAATCTTGTCTTTAGCTCTTTAGGCATTTCAACTAAAATTTGAGAGATGAACTTTGGAGACATTCTTGGATATTTTTTAACTAGAGATTCAAAATTAATTTTCTTTTCAATCAGTTCTGTTGCTATTTCAGGCTGCAGATTAAACTGTTTTTCAAGATTAAGGGATCTTTCTGCTATTAACTCTGGGATTTTGATTTTTGATAACATTTTTTTATCTATTTTTATATTGGTACTATCTGTCTCAGGATAAAATCTAGAACTCCCTGATAGAGGTCTTAAAAATACTGTAGTATTATCCAATTTTATCCTTCTAACTTCTTCTTTTATCTTTTTTCCTTTTTTGATTAGAGATAATTGCCTTTCTATTTCATTTTCAATGACTTTCGGCATTTGTCTTAGATTTTGAAATCCCTTTAACTCTACTCTTGCTCCATCTTTTATTGAGAGATTTATATCTTGTCTTATAGATCCAATTCCTCTGCGTGTAGTTCCCAAGCTTCTTAGGGTCATTCCAATCACTTCCGCAGCTTCTTTAGCTTGTTCTGGGGTTTTTATATCAGGATTTGTTGTTAACTCCAATAAAGGAATGCCTAAACGAGAAAGAGAATAATGTACATGATTTTCTTCTGTTTTAATTATTTTACATGCATCTTCTTCTAGGGAAAGTTGATTTATTTTTATTCTTTTTTGAGAAGTTTTTATGAAAGAATTTTTTGATTCTGTTCCTACAATTAAAGTTCTCTGAAAAGCGCTACTCATTGATCCATCGTTAATGATTTTTCTCATTACTTTTAGTTCTTTAGGAATTTTTAATTTGAGTAGTTTGGCTAGTGTTAAAGCAGTTTCTAAGGCCTTTTCATTAATGTTATGGATCGGTTCCTCATCTAAACAAACTAAACAATATTCATCTTCAAATCCATGGTAAACATAAGTTCTGCTTTTTAATTCTTCAAACAAAGCGGCTATATCCTTCCTTCCTGCTTCTCCTGCTACGGCTCTTTGCTTTCTTTTCACTTGGATTTCTTCATTTTTTTCTTGTAATGCTGTGCTACATTTGCAAAAAAGTTTTGAAGTAGAAAGTTGCCGATGGATTTCTAATCCTGCTTTGAATCCTAGGTTTTTATAATTTAGCATTTTTTGATTTTTTGTTTCTTTTTCCCTTTTCAATTAAATTAGTTATATTGTTTATAAATTCTTTTGTATCTTTCTCTAATTCTTCAGTAATTGAGTAGAAAATTTTATCATCATCTATTCTTCCATACTCATGAACTATCACATTTCTCATACCTTTAGTGTCTTTTAATTTTTCAGACAGTTCTTGAGAAATAATCTTATTGCTTGATAATATGTCAAAAGCCTGTTTATCATCCTCAGGAATCGTTAATTTTTTATCTTTTATAGTGATAAATGCTAAGTCTACCATTGCTTCAACTATTTTCTCAAAATATCTTTCACATATTGCTTTTATCTTAAAGTCTTTTTTATATTCTTCTAATTCTGCAGGTAAATTTGGGATTAATTCTTCTAAATACTTCTCTATTTCCAAAATTTTATCTTCGATACGGTTTTCCTCTTTCATATATCACCTTATTATTCTTTTTAATTGAGTCTTTAATCTTTTTAGGTAGTATGTTGAAAACTTGTATATCAACTTTATCAGAAGATCTTCCATGAATCCTAATCCTAAATTTGAACGCTTCTTTTTTTGTTATATCATCGAAGATAACTGCAAAGTCTACATCAGATCTAAAAGTTAATTCATTCTTTACTACTGAACCGAATAGAAGAATTTTTTCTATTTTATTTCTTAATGGGTCATTTAAGATTTCCTCTCTAGTTTCTTCTATTATTTTTTTTATTTCGGTGCCTTTCTTTAAATCAAATTCATCTTCATATCTTGAAACTTCCTTAATGAGGTCTAATTTTTTCCTTATGTCTCTAGATAAACGATTTTTTTCCGATTGCGTTAGATTAACCCCCCAGAGTTGTTTTTCTATTATTTTTAATTCTCTCTGCCCGAAAATCTTTCTTGTATTTGGGTTTGATTTAAGAAAATTTACGAATTTCATATTAAATAACCATTATTTAGGTTATTATAACTGTTATTTAGGTTATATTTAAGTCTTTGGTTTCCAAATTGAGTAAAAATAATCTTTGAATTTATTCGATATATCTTGAGAGGTGATTAGTATTCCTGTTGGATTCTCCCCCCACGAGATAAAAAGGATATGGTCTTTGTAAATATCTATATTTCCCGGTATTGGAAAATCTACATACATCATGTTAAAATGTGTCTTCTTAATAAACTCTGATTTTTTGTATTCTATATTTGCTATACCTTTTGCTTTTATCTGCTTAAATCTGTTATAAACTCTTGTGTAAAACTCTTCTGTTTTTCTTGTGTGAGACTTTTCTTCTATATAGAAAAAAAGCCAGTCTTCTTTTTTTCCGTTATCATCTTTTATCATCCTATCGTATGCGGTTTTTATTCCATTATATCCTAAGAATATTTCTGCTTCTTGCTTTGAGCTTGGACATTGTATTTTTTCTAATTCGAGAATTAAGGCTTTAAGAGAAATCTTATCTTCTTGTAATTTCTTCTCCTTTTTTTCCAGGAACTCACTTAGCCTTGATGGAGAAACTGCTTGAAAGTACTTGGTTTTCCCTTTTAAAATAAAAGATATCAATCCTTTCTCTAATAATCTGTCTAGGATATCATAAATATTAGAATAAGCTACATCTGCCTCTTTTGTTATTGGTCCAACTGATGAAGATCCTAATTTTAACAAGGCTAAATAAACCTTAGCTTCTCCATTTGTTAATCCTAAGTTTATTAACTGCTGTTTTTCCATAAAAAATGAAATGAAAAATTATTTAAAAATCTTTCTATTATATATCCTGTACAGGGGTAATAAATTATAAAAAGAGTATTTTTACTATTAAATAATACTAAAATGATAAAAATGTTTGATAAAGCAAGAATAAGAAGATTAGCGGATATTTGTATGGCCTCTTTTTTATTAGATGCAGGAACCCTATCTGGTGGCGTCGGTATTCCTAAAGCTAATGCTGAAGATTCAACTGAATTTATATGCATGGAAAAAGATATTACCCTTGATTCAATAATGGGGAAAGAATTGACTTCAAAAGCAGGGTTATTTGTCAGGGGGATTACTAAAATGGGATATGATGAGAACGTAGATTACTATGGTGTGTTTGATTTTAGTCATGATCTTTTTATGCCTTTGATGGGGTTGCTGAGTTTCAGACAATTTCAGGATATAGAGGTGTAATCCCTCGGTTAGGAGTACAGCATTTTAGGAATTTTGGATGTTTTGGTAGTTATAACTTGTTGACCCTTGAATTAGGGAAAAATACTAATGTTGAAATGTTCTCCACTTTAGGATACGATGTGAAAATAAACCCTAAGATAAATGGGTCCTGTCATGTGGAAAATGTTACTAATATTGGTAGAAACGGTCATAATTTTAGTCTTCAAAAAGTGAGGGTTGGATTGGCAAAAGATAGATATACTTTTGGTGTTGCTTTGGATTTTGAAGAATATAATAATGGTTTGAAAGGTGAAATAGGAGGCTTTCTTAAATCTAATTTTTAAAAAAATGAATAAATTAAAATGTAGCTATGAGCAATATAAAGGTAACTTTGCTAAACAATATATGGATGCGCAAGAGAAATTTCATGCCAAGAGCTCGGATGTAACTTGGGAAAGAATTTTGCAGGAAATTGATTTTCCCCTTGCAGGAAAGAAAGTTTTGGATGCTGGATGTGGTTACGGAAGATATCTGAAATATTTTCAAGAGAAAGGTGCAAGTTATTATGGAATTGATGGCTCTAATCCAATGATTAGGCTTGCTAAGAGATTAAATCCAGGCATTGAGAACCTTTTTGTAAGAGATATAGAAAATACCGGTTTTCAGGATGGTTTTTTTGATTTAGTTTTTAGCAGGTTTGCAATCCAACATGCAGAAGATATGAATCCCTTGTTTCAAGAAATTCATAGAATTTTATCTCCTGGTGGCTATTTTATTTTTGTTGGTAATCATCCTATGATGATGTTTGAATACAAAAAAGGAGGAAACTATTTTGAACGAGAGGTTATTGGGTTGGATCTTTTTGATAGAACCCTTACCGTTTATGAGCCAACTCACACATTAGAGGAACATCTTAATGATTTTGTTTTAAAAAATTTTCAATTGATGACTTTGAGTGAAGATTCATGTTCTCCGGGGGAGGTTTACCCTATAAAAAATAGAACTGCTAAATTGTATGTACCGGAGTTTATACTTATGAAATTTAAGAAATAGGTCTTTAATTTTTAGTGCTTCCATATGATTTTTCTTTCCTATAATTAATGAAAATGTGCAGAACTTTTTTATTCCTCAAACTCCATGATTAATTTGTCTTCTTCCGGGTGCATTCTTGCAAATGTTCCTTTTTTTAGATGTAAGAACTCTGCTATTTTTTTAGGAATCCTTATTGCTAAAGAATTTCCTGCCTGTGTTACTGTTGTTTCTGCTTCTAACCCCCATAGACCTTTTTCTTTTGCTATCTTTGTTATTTTCCTTGAAGTTTCTTCACTAAAATATGTTTCGTTGCATCCTTCACATACTAGTGCATCAAATTTTCCTAGGCTAACTCCGTGAAGTTTGTACTCAATCTTTTTAATGATCATCTTCTTATTACATTCCCAGCATAAATTTTCATCTTCCATTCATCTTTCACCTTTTGTCGTGAATACTGTTTTAATCCTGTAAACGTCTCCTCTTTTTTTATAGGCTACATTAATATATGTATACGATGCTAAATAGCCGTTGGTTTGTCTTGAAATTGCCCCCATTTTGATAGCCTTTTTTATCTGGTCTTCATCGATCCCTTCAATGTCCATTTTCTCTTTTGCATGCTTGCTTATTTGCAAAATCATTGAATTACCTCTATGTAATTACACGTATATACATGTATTTATAAATCTTTTTGTTTAGGAAAAATCATTTTCCAATAATTCTGTCGAAGTTCTTTCTGATATCTCCCCTCTTATGTTTTCAGAAATCAAATTTTTAATTTCTTGTTTTTTATAGTTAGACAAAAGCCATGCTAGTTTTATAAAAGCAGTCTCTGTTGTCATATCAGATAAATTTCCTAAGACTCCTATCTCCTGAAGCTTTCTTCCTGGGGTGTAGACGTTCATGTTAATCCTGCCGAATGTGCATTGCGATGTCATGATCACTGGAATTTTTTTTGCTAGATCTTTTATTTCTTTGAAGATTTTTAGATTCTCTGATGTGAATGAATCTGTTTTTATTATTGGCGCATGCCCCATGCCTGTGCCTTCGATAATTAAGCCGTCGAATTTCGAATAGAATTTTATTTCTTCTGCTGACATGTTTGGATGTGTTTTTAGAATTCCTACTTTTATTTTTGGATTAAACAATTTTAAATTTAATTTTGATTTTTTATTTATTTTTTTGAAATTTTTTCTTAGCAAATCTAATCCTTGATCATGATAGACAAATGCATATGGTTTTGCGTTTACTGGCTTGAAAGCATCTCTCCTTGATGTGTGAAATTTTTTTGTTTTCAAGGCTGGAAGGATTGAGCAGTGAGTATCTTCCATTGATGCATGCATGCAGATTGCTACCTCTGCAAAGTCTGTCTTGTTGATGAAGTTAATTGCGGAAACTAGATTTAATGCTGCATCGCTGCTTCCCCTGTCTGAAGATCTTTGAGCACCCACTAGAATGATTGGAATTGGCAGGTTTTCTAAGATGAAAGACAATGCGGCTGAAGTGTAGTGAAGGGTGTCTGTGCCGTGCGTGATGATAATTCCGTCAACTTTGTTTTTTACTTCTTTTTGGATTTCTTTTGCAATTGAATTGTAATGTGAGAAGTTCATATTTTCTGAGAGCATGTTAGAAACTAATCTGGATTTGATTGTTGCCAGTTGCTTTATTTCTGGATATAATTCAAGAATCTCTTTTGCTGTATACTGCGCTGATACTCCTCCTTTTGGCGAGACTTTTGCTGCGATTGTGCCGCCTAAATGCAATATTGAAATGGTTTTCATCTTGTATTCAACTGAAAAACTTGCTGCTATAAAAACATTATTATTTATTGTAAAATATATTTAGTAGAATATTATTTTTTAAAATATACTTTTCAGAATGATAGTCTATTTAAATTAGTCCTCTCTTTGTGAAAACTTAATTGAAAATAAATAAGAATTAGTTTGAGTTTTGGCGAACTCAAATTGGCGATTTCAATTGTCTTTGGCGAGACAAAGTGTATCAAGTTTTTCTGTAAAACTTAGAGAGATAGGAGGCTATGTTATATATAAAGCTTTCTCTTTCGCAAGATGATAATCAAAAAATAAAATAAAAAAAATGATGGGGGATAAAAAAATGGAGTTTATCGTGCAAAATGCAATAAGCGAGAGTTCTAAGCAAAAGTCTTCTGAGGTGACTGTTGGCCAGGCTAATATAAAAGTTATCGGCGTTGGTGGTGCTGGTGGCAATATGGTAAACTGGCTTTATAAAAAAGGTGTGCAGGGTGCTGAAATCTTGGCAGTTAATACTGATAAGCAACATCTAGATGTTCATAATGCAGACAAGAAAATCTTACTTGGAAGAGATGTTACTAGAGGATTAGGTGCAGGTGGCTTTCCTCAAAAAGGATTAGAAGCTGCTAGAGAGAGTGTGCAGGAGATAAAGGAAGCTTTGAGAGATTCTGACATGGTGTTTGTTTGCGCTGGGGAAGGTGGAGGAACAGGAACTGGAGCTGCTCCTGTAGTTGCTAAAATAGCTAAAGAAGCCGGAGCAATTGTAATCGGAACAGTTACTATGCCATTTTCGCTTGAAAGAGCTAGAATTGACAAGGCTGAGTTTGGATTGCAAGAGTTAAGACAGGTAAGTGATTCGGTAATTGTAATCGATAATAATAGACTAGTGTCAATTGCAGGCAATCTACCTATTCAACAGGCTTTTGCAGTTGCCAATGAGCTGATAAGCACGATGATTCGAGGGATAGTTGAAACCATAGCTGTTCCAAGCTTAGTAAACCTAGATTATGCAGATGTAAGGGCTATTATGACTGATTGCGGCGTTTGCAGCATTGGTGTTGGCGAGTCTAATACAGATCACAAAGTAGATGAAGCTACTAGAAGAGCTTTAACAAATCCTTTATTGGATATAAGCTACAAGGGAGCTACTGGTGCTTTGATCCATGTTGAAGGCGGAGCTGATCTAACACTGGATGACGTAAACAGAATTGGAGAAATTGTAACTGAAAGCCTTGATAAGGATGCAAACGTTATTTGGGGTGCGAGGATAAATGAAGAGATGAAAGGAAAATTAAGAGTGATGACTATCATTGCTGGAGTTACCTCGCCATACATCCTAGGAAGGGTTGATCGGGTTGCTAATGAGCGTGCGAGAAAAATCCAGTTCAGCGAAGAGCTAGGGATAGACATCGTATAAGAGAATAATGTTTTCCAAGGGCACCTTACTTGGCTTCTCTTAACCCCCTATAGCTTTTGGTGCCCTTTCTTTCTATTTATTTTTTTGCGATAGGCTTATAAGATTTTATTCTTTTGGAGACTTTAATGACAATTATTATTGCTGAGGACGATGACAAAGTAAGAGAAACTTATATAAGAGCGATTAGACATTTTTCTAAAACAGAAGTTGAAGGAGTTTCGAATGGTAGAGACCTTGTTGAGAAAGTTAAAGAAGGAGACTATGATTTGATATTTACAGATAACGATATGCCTTTAATGAGCGGTTTGTTTGCAATCACTCAAATAAGAGGATTTAATTCTAAAGTTCCTATTTGTATGGTTAGTGGAGATAGAATTGAAGAAACTAGATCAGAAGCAATGAAAATAGGAGCAACTGATTATATTGATAAGGGAGATTATAATAATTTTACTGCAAATTTAAAAAACGTTATCGGAAAATACTTTCCAACTAACTAAAATTTGTTTTTTGTTGATATTATTTTCTTTAATTTCTCAAGATGCTTTGTTAATAGAACATTGAATTGCTTTTAACTAACCAAAAGTTTTATATATAAGTTAATAATAATTAGTTATTAATTAATTATGTTTAGTGACTAAAATGCTAGAATCGATAGAAAAGGGAAAACTGGAGCATTCTCCTACTTTAAATACTGTGCTTATGGTAGAGCAAACACTGAAAAATATGGATGATAGTATAGTAACAATAGCTGAAATTAAGAGAAGACTACCAAAACAAATCAACCATAACACTCTTAAGATAATTCTTGAATACCTCGAGGAAAGCAATAAGATAGCAGTATCGATAAAAGGGATTACATGGATCCACAACCTAAATCCAAATATCCGGAATGCAATAAAAGAAGGTCTTGAGTTATGAGGGATGTTAGAGTAATCTTCTCTCCCGAAGCTGAAGAAGTATATAAACATTTAAATGAAATTGCTTTAAATTCAAAAGTAGACAGATCAATTCTGAATGCGATCAATAAAAAGGTAGAGTTGATAAAAGTGAATATTCATTATGGTGATCCAATTGCCAAGACGCTTATTCCAAATGAATACAAAGTTAAGTATGGTGTGACTAATCTATTCAGGGTTGAGCTTCCAAATTTTTGGAGAATGATGTATACCTTAACAGATGGAGAGAGTAAAATTGAAATCATTGCTTTTATTTTGGATGTTTTGGATCACAAAGATTATAACAAAAAATTAGGATATAAATAATATTTTGGTGCCCTTTTCACTTTTTTATATTTTTTAAATTATTTTAGAAGATTTATCTTGGTTAAAAAATTTCACTGACCAAAAGACTTATAAAATCTACATATGTATACAATTGTATATGGAGACGACAATAAGACTAAATCAGACGACAAAAACAGAACTTGACTCCTTTAAACAATATAAGCGTGAGAGTTATGACGAGCTTGTCAGAAAACTTATCTACTTAGCTAAACTAACTGAAAAAGAACCGAAACTTAGCCAGAAAACTATTCTTGAGATAAAAGAAGCGAGGGAGAGAATCAAAAAAGGGGAGTTCTATACCGAGAATGAGGTTAAGAAGATTCTTGGCTTGTAAAAATGTATGAGCTTAGATTTGATAAGAAAGCTACTGATTTTTTGAATAAACTAGATAAGAAAGATAAAGAAAGAATTTGGAATAAACTCCAACAATGCAAAGAAAATCCTTTTCACTTTCTTGAGCATCTTGAAGAGAAGGAAGGATTTAAGTTAAGAGTTGGAGATTATAGATTAATAATTGATGTTGATCATTCTACTAAAACTTTAATAATCTTGAAGGCAGGGCACAGAAAGAATGTTTATGAAAGCTGACTAAAAACAATATTATAGCTTTTGGTGCCATTATATTTTTTAATTTATTTTTAAATTAATAGGAATCGCTGACTAAGAGTTATATATTAAAAATCTATCCACCGTTGGAATAAAGGTAGGTTTCGTTATTAGTGTAAATCCCTCATTTTCAAAAATAGTCCGTATTTTTTTAGTAGTATGCTCATGTAATATCCTTGGCATCCATCTATTCCCAATTGAAAGTCTTGTTTTATTGATAACTATGCCTATAATCCCTTCTCCTGAACATTCTCTAAAAGTGATATATCCGTCTTTCTTTAGTATCCTTTTCCATTCTATCACTAATCTTAAAAGCATAGTATCATCAAAGTAAGCAAGAAATCCATCTGTGTCAATCCAATCAATACTATGATTTTTTATGAAGTTGAGGTTCAAAGCGTTTGCATTTTTAACGATTATCCTATCTTTCGGATATTTTTTTGCAACAAGATTTTGAACACTCTGGATTTGGGGGTTTCCTAAATCAATTATATTAATATATGAACTCGGGTTGGTTTTTATGGTGAAGTCAATATATTCTTCAGCAGTAACTTCACCACTAACACCACATAGAAGGCATTTTGGATTAACTCTTTTCGAAATAGATACTACGTTTACACTCTTTGTATCTTCAAGAGTTTTGTTGTATGCCCAGCGAAGATATTTTCTCCATGCCTTGAATCGAGTAATATTTGCAAATTTATCGTAGAAAACATCTGTAATTTGTTTAGTGACCATTTTAAATCGGAATAATATCTATTAAACCTTCTTAAATTTAGCAAGATGCTTTCCCAGCGGGAATACAGAAACATCTCTTCTTCTTGCACCGTATGCTTCAAAGAAAGTGAGCTCTTCCAGCTTGTGCCTTTTTTCTATCGGCTTTTCTTTTGAATATCCTATTGTGACAATTGCCTCTACAGAAACTTCATCCGGAATGTTTAGAATGTTTTTCAATTTTAACGTGTTAAAACTTTTAATCCATGAAGAAGATAACCCCAGACTAGTTGCCTGTAAAAGGATGTTTTGAGTAGCGGCTGCGCAGTTTTCTATGGAGAATTTTTTCCAGTTCTTCGGATAAAATGATTTTACATTTGAATTGTCAGAGCAAACAACGATAAGTACAGGAGCTTCCTGAATCCACAGCTGTTCTAGGCATGCCCTCGCTATCTCCTCTTTTGTTGCGCGGTTTCTCACAGTTATAAAGCGCCAGTTTTGAATATTTCCTGATGAGGAAGCAAAATGTGCTGCGTCCAGAATTTTTGCAATGTCTTTATGCTTTACATCTTTATCCAAATATGACTTTACCTGAATTGTATTTTTGATGCAAGTGAATAGATCCATACAAAAGATTTTAAAGCAGCCTGATATTTAAATGTTTTTATGAAATACAGCAGCTTAGTGGATGTTTACAACAAGCTTGAAAGAACGAGCAAAAGGCTGGAGAAGATTGAAATTATTTCTGAGACTTTAAAAAAAGCTAGAAAAGATGAGCTGAGAGAGATTGTTTACCTGCTTGAGGGGAGAATTTTTCCAGAGTGGGACAAGAGGAAAATCGGGTTTAGCAATAGATTGATGATAAAAGCATTGAGCGTTGCTAGTGGTGAGAGCGTTGATAAAATTGAAAATCTTTTCAGGAAAAAAGGGGATCTTGGGCTTGTTGCTGAAGATATTATTGTTAAAAGAAAACAGTCTACTTTGTATTCCCGAGAAGTCGATAGCAGTAAGGTGATGGAGAACATAAGGAAACTTGCCGGGCTTGAAGGGAAAGGAACTGTTGACAGGAAGATAAGACTGATAACTGAACTTCTGAGCAGTGCCGATGGGGAAGAAGCTAAGTACATCGTGAGAACTGTCTTGGAAAATTTAAGGATTGGGGTTAGCTCTGGAATTATAAGAGAGGGGATTGCAAAAGCATTTGAAATTGAAACTAGCGAGATTGAAAATGCTGCTGATTTGAGCGGAGATTATGGTGAGGTTGCAGAGCTAGCAAAAGAAAAAAAATTAAAAAACATCGGCTTGAAAGTCGGGAAGCCTGTTAAATGCATGCTTGCGATTCTTGCTGGCAGTATTGAAGAATGCTTTGAAGCTCTTGGAGAAAAGATTCAGATTGAAAATAAAATCGATGGATTTAGACTGCAATGCCATTTTGATGGAAGCAAGATAAAATTATTTACCAGAAGAATGGAGGAAGTTACTGAGCAGTTTCCCGACCTTGTAGATTTTTTGAAAAAACACATCAAAGGAGAAAATTACATTCTTGACGGAGAAGCCGTTGGATATGATAAAAAAAGTGGAAAATATCTTCCTTTCCAAACTGTCTCTCAGAGAATAAAAAGAAAATACAACATCAAAGAAATGGCTGAAAAATTTCCTGTCGAGCTTGACTTGTTTGATATTATTTATTTCAATGGCGAGAATTTAATGGAGCGCTCTTTAATTGAGAGAAGAAAGATACTTGAAAATGCTGTGAAGGAAAAGAGAAATGAAGTTGTTCTGACAGAAAAGATTGTTACTGATGATAAAAAAAGAGCGGAGGAATATTTCAGAAAAATTTTGATGGAGGGTTTTGAGGGAATAATGGCTAAAAATCTCGAAAGCAAATACCGGCCAGGAAGATATGTAAATGGCTGGATGAAAATGAAAAACATTTTAGAGCCGCTTGATCTTGTGATTGTGAAAGCTGAATATGGCGAGGGAAAAAGAACTGGATGGCTGACGAGCTATACTGTTGCATGCAGGTCTGGAGATAAATTTTTGGATGCTGGAAAAGTTTCTACAGGCGTGAAGGAAAAATCTGAAGGGCTTACTTACAAAGAGATTACTAGATTACTGAAACCTCTTATTGAAAAACAAAAAGGAAAAGAAGTCGAGGTGAAAGCAAAAATAATTATTGAAGTTGGATATGAAGAGATACAAAAAAGTCCGGGTTATAGCTCTGGATTTGCACTTAGGTTTCCAAAAGTTCTTAGGTTGCGTATCGACGAAAAAAACATTAAAGATGTGAACACATTTGAAGACATTAAGAAAATTTATAATTCTCAAAGAGGAAAACATTTAGACAAGCAATAGATTTATATACTTCCTTCATTTTTACTTTTAATTGTAGTGAATAACTGTACTGAATTGATGATGGTTACAATCGTAAAAAGGAGGTTTGATCATGATTGTTAAGGATGAGTTTCTGAGCAGGTTGAGGCAATTATTTGGGTTGAATTTATATGAAGTTAAGATTTGGACTGCATTGCTTTCTAGGGGGGTGAGTACTGCTGGCGAGCTGTCTGATATTGGGAATGTTCCTAGAAGTAGGGCGTATGATGTTCTTGAAAGCCTTGAGAAAAAAGGTTTTGTGACTATGAAACTTGGAAAGCCGATAAAATATTTAGCTGTTGATCCTAATGAAGTCGTTGAAAGAGTTAAAAAATATATGCTGAGAGCTGCAGAAGAAAGAGTAAAAAGTTTGACTAATTTAAAGAAAACTGATGTTCTTGGCGAGCTTGATTTATTGCATAAACAAGGAATACAGTTTATTGAACCTACTGATTTGAGTGGGGCGCTAAGAGGAAGGCCTAATCTTTACACTCATATGGAAACTTTGATCAAACAGGCTGAGAAATCTATTGTGCTAGTTACTACTGGAAAAGGCCTTGTCAGAAAAATTGAGGCTTTGAAACCTGAGCTTGAGAGATTGAAGAAGAAAAATGTAAACATAAGAATTGCTGCGAGCATGGATAAAGATGCAGTTAAAGTTGCCAAGGAAATTGGGAAAATTGCTGAAGTAAAAGCCCTTGATAACATGAATGCGAGATTTTTGATTGTCGACGGAAAAGATGTGATGTTCATGGTGATGGATGATGAAAATGTGCATCCGAGCTATGATGTTGGCGTTTGGGTTAAAACTCCTTATTTTGGGACTGCATTGCAGCAGATGTTTGACGTGGTTTGGGATGACCTGAAACCTGTTAAATAATTTTTTCTTTTTTTAAATAATTTTTTCTGAGATTCTGAGATTTAGTTCTGTGATGCTTCTCTTTTTGCTTGGAAATCAGAAAGTGTTTTGTTCTGCTTAATTGTCTTGAAGCTTATTTTTGGCGGTTCAAACATTTTACCTTTTGTAAACTTCATTCATATATAAATAAAATTAAAATGAAAGGTATATTTTCTGCAACAGAAATTGCATGTGGAAAGAATTTAATTTTTGAGTGAAAATTAGAGTAACTACTATTACATTATTATCGTTAATTATTTAAAACATCCTGCTTTTTATATTTAGATGAAGTGCGACTTGTGCAAGAATGAAATCATTGAAAGCTTTCTAGGGAAGATTAAAGGGGCTTATATTAAAGCTGATGGGAAAAGAAAAGTTGTTTGCAGCGAGTGCCAGAGAAAATATAAAGGCAAAGTAAAAGAAGAGCTATGAGCTTAGCCCAAGTAACTCAGTGGTAGAGTAATTGCTTCGTACACAGGCTTTGTAGAAAGAGCAATAAGTCGTGGGTTCAAATCCCTCCTTGGGCTTTAAAATAGATTCTTTATCCAGCTTACAATTCTCTTGAAGAAATTCTTTTTTGGTTCTTCTGATGTAGTTGTTTTTTCTTCTGATTCTCGTTCTTCTTTATTATCTTCAATTTCTTTTTCACTTGTTTCTGGGAGAGTGCAACTTTCTATTGGAGTGTATTTGCAGTCCTTGTTTATGCATTGATCGAGAGTGCATGGATTTGTGTCTGCACATTCTTCATCTGTTTTGCATATTGGCGGAAGGTTTTGACATGTTCCTGAGCTGCAGAAATCATCTGTATCTGGCTTGTTATCGTTGCATTGCTCATCCTTTGTGCATTTTATTTTTTGATGCTGGCATTTGTAATCTTTGCAGCTGTCTTTTGTCAAATCTTGATTATCATTGCAATCTTCATCTAGAAAACATTGAGGAAGGATACATCCTGAAGAGATGCATCTGTCTGAGCCTGAGCATTTGCAGTCTGAGCAGCAATTTTGTTGGGTTTCTCCTGGATTGCAAACAGAATCTCCGCATACATATGTTAATGCAGCATTGAATGTAATTTTTGATGATTCATCTCCAGTGTATAAAATTTCTGCTACTGAGATTTTTACTCCGCTAATTACCTCCGAATTTCCTAAATTAACTATTCTCTTCTCACTATCAACTTGGATAACTGCTTTACTTTGCTGCAATGCGACTACGGTTATTTTTCTACTTTCAAACTCTGTTGATTCTCCTTGTTTTAACTCGTAGGCTAGAACTGATTGTAAGAATAGGATTAGAATCAATGCTATTACATACTTTTTCATAGCAAGCTACAAATAAGTTTCTGTATAAAAACTTTTATATAGCTAATTTTTATGAGAGAGTTTATGCGAGAGTGCCGGAGTCTGGAAAACGGGCAGGACTTAAGATCCTGTGGCTTAGTGCCTACGCAGGTTCAAATCCTGTCTCTCGCAGCCATAATCTTTAAATACAATTTTTCTTAGAGAATTTTTATGCCTTGGTAGCTCAGTTGGTAGAGCGTCACATTGGTAATGTGGAGGTCGAGAGTTCAATCCTCTCCCAAGGCTTACGAATATTTTATATATATTGAAAGTATTTGCTAGTGCATGGATAAAAGAGGTCAGGTTTATATCTTAGCTGCAGTTGTGCTTGTAATTGCTATTTGGGGGGTTTTGAAGGTTGTTAACAAAGTTGAACCTCCTGAAGAAGATAATTTTGATTTCTATGTCGAGAACTTTGTAGGAGAGAGAGCATATGTAATGGATCTTGGCTATCTTGAGGGAAGTGACCCTACTGCGCGTCTTGTTGAAAATCTTGATAGCGAGGATAATCTGCTGAATGCTTTTACTAAACTCGGGTTTAATGTTGGGCTTGTGATGGTTGTTTACGACGACAGAGATACTGAAAGTCCATGGAAGGTTGTCAATTTCTTGAGCACCCCAATTGAAACTGACTGCGGAGGATGTGAGGGCAAAAATGTTTTGCAGCCTGCTCAGGGTGATGCTGGCGGATTATCTTTTTCTTTTGGCAGCGGGAAGAACTTTTTCTTGAAGTCCAGCGATATTCAAAGTTTAGATAAAAGATACTATGTGAAGGAATATAGTGATGTGAATGAAATTAATATTTACATCGACGGCAATAAATATGATTTTAGTAAGCCAATAGGAAAGAGCAACAGAGTCGAGAGCTTGATTTTTAAAAACTTGGATGAGAACTATGTCAAGGTTGTGAAGGTGTGATGATGAAAAAAGGTGATGCTAGCATTGTTGCCACTGTACTTTTGATTGTTTCTGCGATTGCAATTGCTGTTGTTGTTACTACGTTTTCAAAAGAGCAGGAAGAAGGAGTGAGCGAGAAAATAATCACTATGGGAAATAGTGTTGAGTGTGCTGATGTTAGAATAAGCCTTGATAACTTTGATGAAGCAGGTGGTAAAATCCTGAATATGACAAATCGTGGAACTTTAGGAGTTAACAAAGCTGTATTGAGAATATATGGAGATACTATCGGCAATGAGGAAATTGATTTCTCTACTAAGAATTGCCCTGCTGGCAGCGATAAATTCCTGCCACAAGTGAGCTGCAAACATAATATCTTTGCTGGCGTTGTAAATATTTACAAGATAGAACTAATTCCGGTTATTATTTCTGACGACGAGGAAATAGGATGCGAGGATAGAATATCAGCCTGGTTGAAATGATATTTTTTGGAAAAAGAGGGGTTAGCGAATTGATTGTTGTTGTTTTACTTATCTCTTTTGTAGTCGTTGTCAGCTTTTTGATATTTAAATTTTCATCTGGGGGATTTATAGAGGAGAGCCAGAAGAGTACGGACAGGACTACTGCACAGAATACCTGCAGAAGTAAGGTTGAAATAAGAGTTGACGACGTGAAAGATAGCGGTGATTTTTTTACTATTGATGTTGAGAATTTGAAAGATAGAGTGTTGAATGATTTTTTAGTCAGATATGAAAAAGACAGCGAAGTCGAGATTAAAAAAGCCAGGCAGGTATTGGGAGGATATGAAAAAGTTAGTGTTAAAGTCGAGAAACCAAAATTTAATCCTAAGGTAATTAAATTTATCCCTCAGATTGTGTTTGAAGATGAATTGGAAAGCGGAAATGCTGGATGGTGGCTATGTTCAGAACAGATGGCTGTTTATAATTTGTAAAAAAGAAGAATACTAAGGAGGAAAAAATGGAGAAAAAATCAGATAAAGTATTTTCTATAATAGCAATAGTAGCAAGTATAATCGGGATTATAGCTATGATAGTTTTAATCTTAAGATTTGTAGGAGTGATTTGAGTGGCGCTAAGAGCAAATATAATCCTGTTGGATTTGATATTATTAATCTTAAGTATCATCTGGATGTCCTTCAGCTTGATAAGGGGAATAGACTGGATTGAGCTAAGTTACGTTTACGTTTATTTTATATTAGTTTTTGTAAGCCAGCTTTTAAATTTGAGGTTGTTATTATTTAAAGAATGAAAATGGCATTGATAAAAAAAATTAATAGCAAAGGGATAAGTGCATTAATTGGAACTGTGCTGCTTATTGTTTTTGTGGTTTCGCTTGGATTGATTGTTATTAATTGGTCGAGCAAATTAGTTGAAAAAGGGATTGAGCAATCTGAAAGCAAGATTGGGACGGAGCTTGAGTGTGCTGATGTAAATATTAAATTGGAAGAAAAACTTGGAACAGCTTCGACAATAATTGTAAAAAATAATAACCGAAATGACCTTGACTTAGCGGGATTTATTATAAGATTTTTTATCTCTGATGAAAACGTCGTTGTTGATCATTCAAATAAGGAAACTGAAATAGAATCCTTCAGTGCCATGTCTTTCGACTTTTCAAATCATCAAATTAAAAAATCTGATGGGAGTGATGATACTATTGTGAAATGGGATGGGAAGAAAAGGATTGAGATAATTCCGAGAGTTGCTATAGAAAGTGGGGTTGTTAACTGCGACAGCAAGAAAATTGCATGGGAGAAATAAATTATTAAACTAGAAAATATTTTGAATTAAGATGATGGATATGAACAAAAAGGGAGATATATGGATTTCAGCTGCACTTTATACTGCTCTTGGAATCATAATGGTGACTTTGATTCTTAGCGTTGGAATGCCTTTTGTTAATAAATTGAAGGAAAGAAATACTGTGCTACAGACGAAAAATGTGATGTACGAGATGGATAGCGTGATTCATGCAGTTTACAATGAAGGGTTTGGAAGCAGAAGGCCCTTGTATGTTGAAATTGGAGAAGGAGATTTTCTAATAGATGAAGTTAATGACCGGATAAGTTGGAAGATAGTTAGTGAGGAGAAATTGGGAATAGAACCGGATTTACCTAATCCTATTGAGGAGGGGAGCTTAAAAATTAAGTCTAAGAGCCTTGGGCAGGGATATGAGATAGAGCTTTATCTGGATTACAAAGATGAAATCAATCTTAAAAGCGATTTTAAACTGCTGAGCGGCAAGTATAATCTGAGAATTGAACACACTTATACTGATGCCGACTATGTCGAAATAAAAACTAGCGGATGAGTAAGGTTTATATTCGGGCTTTGTATTTTGTATTGTGAGGTGATATATTGTTGAAACTAGATTCTCTATTTAAAAAAAAAGATCCTGAAAAAGAGGAAGCTAAAAAAGATGAGCAGCTGTTCAAGGTAGATTTTAATGCCAAAAAACCTGAGCTTCCTGAAGTTAAAGATGAAACTAAACTTGATTTGAGATATGGATTGATATTGCCTTATGCATATGCGCATTTATACTGGGATGAAGTTCATGGAGAAATAATCTATAGTATTGAAGAGCCAAATCTTGACGTTAGAGAAAAAGAGATTTTGAATACACTTGAACAGGGTGTGCAGGAACTTATTGATATAAGCTTCATCAATGTCGACGATAAGGAAGTGTTGATTGAGTATCTTGAAAAAAATGTCAGGGTGCTTTTGAAAGAGCTTGGGATTGGAATTAATCGGAATTCCTATCTGAAGTTGATGTATTATATTTATAGGGATTTTATAGGGTTAAATAAGATTGAATCCTTGATGAATGATTTCTATATAGAAGATATCGAATGCAATGGGATTAAAACTCCCGTATACATTGTGCATAGAAAATTTGGGAGCA
Organism: Candidatus Woesearchaeota archaeon; assembly: GCA_964367085.1. GTDB lineage: Archaea > Nanobdellota > Nanobdellia > SCGC-AAA011-G17 > ARS1403 > JACPIN01. The sequence continues at coordinate 14,335 of CAYIWL010000003.1, read as the reverse complement.
TAAAAACAAACATTGTTTATGATGACTTTGACGAGATTACTGGTTTCGTCGAGAAACTGGCACAGAAATGTGGGAAATACATAAGCTATGCAAACCCCATTATGGATGGAAGATTGGCTGATTCTGGAGCGAGGGTGAATGCAACTTATACTGAGGATGTTACTTCCCGCGGTCCCACATTTTCAATAAGAATGTTCACTAGAGAGGCATGGAGTCCTGTAAAATTAATGAGCATTGGAACTGTTTCTGCTGAGATGCTTGCATATTTATGGATCATCGTCGAGCACGGGACTAACATATTAATTGTAGGAGGAACTGGAAGCGGTAAAACCACTATTGTTAATTGCATTGCTTCTTTTATCAGGCCAGAGGCAAGAATTGTTTCCATTGAGGACACGAAAGAATTGAGATTGATTCATGAGAATTGGCTTCCTAGTGTTGCAAGAGCCGGTACTGGTGTTGGTGGCGAGAATACTGGAGAAATAACTCTATTTGATTTGTTGAGAGCGAGCTTTAGACAGCGCCCTGATTACGTTATCGTCGGGGAAATCCGAGGACAGGAAGCAAATGTTTTATTTCAGGGAATGGCCAGCGGACATGCTGGGATTTCTACAATGCATGCTGATGACGTTAAAACTGTGATTAAAAGACTAGAAACTGCTCCAATAAATTTGAGCCCGAGCTTAGTTGAGATACTTGATGTTGTCTGTATTGTAACACATGCTAAGATAAAAGGGAAAGATGCTAGGAAACTTAGAGCTGTGCAGGAAATTATCCGAGTAGATGAAAAAGGAGATGCTGAAATAAATGTTCCATTCCAGTGGGATGCCAGGAGGGATATTTTTCAGTTTAAAAAAGACAGTTTTGTGTTCAAAAAAATCGTATCTAAAAAAGGCGTGAGCATAGAAGAATTGCAGAAAGAATTTGAATTGAGGAGAAATCTTCTGAATGCGCTTTACAAGAAAAACGTAGTCGAGTTTGAGGAAGTGCAGAAAGTAATCAATGAGTACTATAAAAACAAAGATGCTGTTCTGAAGAGGTTTCTGCTATGAGCCTTGACGACTTTAAAAAAAATCTTGCGAAAATCAAAGAAATAGGTGCTGAGTATGAATTATTGATGAACCGGAAAAATGAGATTGAGCTTGATATACGAAATCTGAAAGCAAAATACCGAGAAGCTAAAATTGAAAGAGATGTTTTTTCAGAGTATAATAAGAAATTGAATGATGTCGATAATGGGTTGGCAAAAGTTAGAGAAAGAATAATGGAACTGTGCAAGAAAAATAGTCTAATCCTGAATGACGAGCTGAGAGATGTTATCTGATCAAATCCAGAAGAAAGTAGAAGATGCTGAGAAAATAATCAGCGAGATTGAGTCAGTTAAGAGAGAATATCGAGATGTTCTTAAAGATTATAACAAGCTGAATAAGGGTTTTGTAAATGAGAAAGTGAATGAAGATGAGTATAAAGAAAAACTGAAACAACTTGAGAGCAAGGACGTTAGGGGAAGCAAAGGCGTTAAAAAAATAATTAGTCTGATTGAAAACCTGAAGGAAATTAATCAAGAAATAAGCAAGTTATTTGAAGTTGAACAGAAAGCTAATGAAACTAAAATTGACGCTAAAAAAGCTAAAAACTTTGCAAAACTTTTCAAGAAAGGAAAGGTAACAGGGGAGAAAGCAAATTACAGCACTTATTCCTATAACTTGTTCGGGAAATATGCCAATTTAATATTTGATAACTTCAGCAAAGACCTTTCAAGAAAATATCCTGAATACTTTGAAGCACTTTATAAGAACTTGAGGATGGCGAACATAAGAGTCTTTTCTAATACCTACATCAACCTCGGGATCATGGGGAGCTGTGCTGGATTTATCCTAGCTCTTTTTTCAGGATTCTTTATTTTTGGAATTGGGGTGCTTGATGTTTTTAAGAGCTTGATGCTTGCAATACTATTCTTCTTTGTTTTGGCATTTATTTTTTACTATTATCCTAAAGTCATCGTTGATAGCAGAAGAAGGGAGATAAAAAATGACTTACCCTTTGCGTTAATACACATGGCTGCTGTTGCCGGAAGCGGTGCAAGGTTAATTGACATATTCGGAATGTTGCTACAAAGCGAAGACTATAAGGCCCTATCTGGCGAGATAAAGAGGATAATGAATTATGTGCATCTATTTGGATATAATCTTACTACTGCACTGAAATCCGTCGCTGAAACAACTCCTAGTAGCGAATTTAGAGATGTTTTGAACGGGATGGTTAGCAGCATTGAGAGCGGGGGGAGCATAAAGAGTTTTTTGAAGAACAAGGCTGAAGACACTTTGATAAGATATAGGTCTGACCGGAAAAAATATGTCGAGACTTTAAGCACGTATACAGATATCTATACTGCGATTTTAATTGCTGCACCTCTATTGTTTGTCATCGTCTTGGTTTTGATTTCGATAGTAGGAAGCAAATTAGGAGGATTGGACATAGGATTCATTGAGAAAATTGGAACGTTTATTGTTGTTCCTGCATTGAATATTGGATTCATAATGTTCATGAACATTGTCCAGCCGGATATATAAAATGAGAAAAGAATTTTATATTGGGATTATTGTATTCTTATTTTTAACTAGCATTGATTTCGCTTTATTCTTTAATACTAGATGGTTCTGGAGCTTATTGCTTTTGAGTTTTGTGCTTGGCGGATTACCGACGTATCTTTTGTACTTGAAAGAAAATAAGAGGCAGAAAGAAGTTGAGACTGAGTTTTTGGAATTTATTCGGGCTCTTGTCGAGGGAGTTAAGTCTGGAATACCAATACCGCAGAGCATATTGAATCTGAAGGATAAAGACTTTGGTGCTTTGTCTAATTATGTAAAAAAACTTGCGTTTCAAATTGAATGGGGTATTCCTGTAAAAGAAGGATTGAGGATATTTGCAAGAGAGACAGATAACAAAGTGATAAGTAGAAGTGTTGCGATAATCATACAAGCTGAAGAAAGTGGGGGAAGAATGGACGACATCCTTGAAAGCGTGGCTGACAGCGTTGTTAGCATTGAGCGATTGAAAGATGAAAGGAAAAGCAGTACCTATTCCCAAGTTGTGCAGGGATATATTGTATTTTTCATTTTCATCGGAGTGATGCTGATGTTGGAAGTTAAACTAATGCCTATGATACAAGACATGCTTAAAGGACTTACTGGAGGGGTTAGTGGAGGAGGGTTTTTCGAGGCTGGAGAAACTACTGCAGGGAGTGAGTTGAATTTTAAAAGGATCTTTATGAGTTTGATTGTTATCCAAGGAGTTTTTGCCGGACTGCTAATTGGGAAATTTTCAGAGGGAAAAATTAAATATGGGATAAAACATAGCTTTGCATTGGTTGTGATTGCACTGCTCTTGATATTAACTGTTGCGCCGCCGTAAATAAAATGAAAATCAAAAATAAAAGAGGAAATGTGCACATTGACTGGGTTGTAAGCATTGCTATATTTTTGACTTATTTAATAATCTTGCTCGCTTTCATAAAACCAAATTATAAACCGAGTTTTGAAGGTGATGTCCTTGTTAATCTTGCCAAAGAAAGTTTTCACAATGAGGTGGAATGGAGTGTGAATAAAGTTTTGCTCAGCTTTAGTTGCGACAACGGCGGGGTTTATGATCTTAATCTGAATGAATACATTCCCGATATAACCAGCAAGTTTAAAGTTGTTAATGCCGAAACTGGAAACCCTGCTGCGTATTCTGGAGCGTTGAAGATAAAATTATTTAATAAGGATGATAATTTTTGGGTTTTTTACAACGAGATTGAGGGATATTCCGATCCTGCAGATCCAGGGGATGTAACTCCTGAAATGAAATGCGAAAATCCTCCAGAATTTGGTATCGGTGCAGGTAACCCGATTGTGTTTAAAGGCATCAGCGAAAGAAAACTGGATGAATTGGAAATTAGCAAGCTCGAAGATAAATTTCCGATGTTCAGGCAGTTTAAGATAAGCGTATTAAATAGTGATGGTGAACTGAAAAATAATTATTGCTTTGTAAAAGGAAGAATTGGGAAGCTAAGTAAAAATGAATGCGACCAGACGATACCGCCTGCCGACATAACTGTTTACGGAGTGAATTTAGGAGATGCAATCCTGGATAAAGACGGAAGTCTAGAACAGGTAATTCTGAATATCCAAGTTTGGTGAGTTAAATTTCAGAAAAGCTTATATAAATAATCTTTAATTTAATCTGCATGAGCAGGATAGGAAAAATAAATCTTTCTTCTGTGAAATTAATCGGGGCTACTCTAGGAGCGATTGGATTTTATTTGACGGCTTTTGACTTTAAAGTTTTAGGTGCTGTTCTTATAGGGCTTGGGGGTGTGCTGCTGGCAATAGGAAATTAAAATGACAGATATCTTTTTGGCTAAAATAATCGGAGCGACCTTGCTCAGCATTGCTTTAATCATTAGTGTATTTAAAAAAAATACTACTGTGTCTATAGCAATTATAATTATTGGCATTGCTTTCTTCTTGCTGATTAATGCTTGATTAAATTTATATACTCTATCTGTTTTATTTTATTTATGAATAAAAGAGGGTTTATCAGAACTCTGGAAGCAGTCCTGGCAATAATAATCGTGTTCTTATTTATTTTTTATGCTGGAAAGAGCAAGGATGGAGATGAGAGATTTGTGCAAGGAATAAGGAGTTTGCAGGAAAGCATCTTGGATGAGATAAGCAAGAATGATGAGTTTAGGGAATGCATTGTGAGCAGTGATATAAATGGATTTAATCAAATTGCGGAACAAGAAGTAAGTAATTGTATTAATCAACCCCAAGAACCCTCTCTTTGTGCTAAAGAAGTTGACTGCTACATTGAAGGCTCTTTGCCCCCAAGATATCGAGAGAAATATGCCTTTACTATCTGCTCTCCTAGCGATCCTGGAAGCTGCACTTTGCCTACCATTAGCGGCGGAGAGGTTTATACTTCTGCCGTGATTATTAGCTCTAGCCTGAATGATGGAAAATATGGGCCGAGAATTTTAAGAATGTGGCTTTACTAATTTTTTCCTTTTTGATTTTCTGTATTTGTAGACTGCTACTAAGATTATAATCAATCCGATTATTTCTGATGCTACAATTATAAGTGTTTTTGACATTAGCTGCTCTTTTGCCCGGTCTATGAATGTTGCTGCTGCTGTTATCGACGACGCAAATTGCGATCTTTGCTCGATTAATTTATTGCATGCATCAATTGCATTCTCTGCCAAGCTCAGTGCTGTCGCCGAATTACCTTCTTGGAGGGCTGCTTCTGCTTCCTCAATATACTCTGAAAGATCAAGACATTCAGGATTTCCTTGGAAGAGCTGCTTTGCGAAATCTACTTTGTCAAGCACTTCTGCTTCTCCTTCACTTCTTTCTAATAAATTTGCAAATATCCTCGTCGAGTCAGAGAAAACAGGAGTTTCAACTGATGCGTCAATTGTAATTCCATACGAACCTATTGCCAGATCTCCAGTGTTTATTGTTAGAGTTAATTTTTCCTGTGTTCCTGGATTAATTTCTGAGATTGACGTCCTGTCAAGCTCAACTGCTATACTTGATTCGTCTGAACGGACTGCTAGGTTTATCCCTCTGACTCTTAATGATGATGGATTTATTACTAATAGTGGAACTTTGATTACGTCATTTGCTGTTAATATAATCCCCTCTGGCGCAAGTATGTTCAATGTGAATGGCTTTGTTCCTCCCCCTGATGTTCCTCCTGCTCCTGATGATGTTACTGTCGTTGTCTGCGAGGCCTTAACCGAGAACGACTGATTATTATCACTCATCCTTTGGTTGTTTGCCTTGTCCACTGCGCTTATTCTCCAATAATAAGTATTAACAGCCAGCGGCGCAGACCAGTTTTCTAGTGAATTTGTTTTTGAAACCTCTGTCTGGCTTATCGTCGAGAAATCCGCTCCTGTTGATAATTCAATGGTATAATTATCTAAATTTGTATCTGTTGAAGCATCCCATTGCAATATCGGAGTTGTGTCTGTTGATGATGAGGCATCTGTCGGCGAAGTTATATTGAAAGCTGCTGGGAGAGTTGTGTCTATAGTTATTACTCTTAACTCTGAGAATGAAGAGTTTTTACTTGAATCATTTGCTGCTACCCTCCAATAAAATGCTCCTTCCCCGTTTATCGTAGGCGTTGTCTGTGTCGTGTTTGCTGTCTCTGTTATTGAATAATTTACAAAATGTGTGCTTGTTGCCGCTGTATCATTCCATATTTCAAATAAGTATGAAACTTCAAATCTTTCTGTGTCTGTTGTGTTGCTCCAGTCAAAATCAGTAGTGAAATTGAAGTATGAATTGTTTAAAGGAGAGTTTAAGTCAACTGGTTCAGGAGCAAAGAAGTTATAATCTAGTTGCAATAGCCACCCTTTGAAGCTTTCTTCAGCTGCAAGGACGTATGAAATTATCCCTCCAAATCCTTGCATTTTTGAATCCCCGTCAGTTGCGTTTATTGTTATATATCCTAGAGCGAATCTTGTTTCCTCTCCAGACGAGCCCGTACCATTGAAAGCAGATGAGGATTGAACTATAATTAGTATGACCAATGCATAGATTCCTACTTTGATTTTTTCTATTTGCATTTCTTAAATATACTCCTTAGTTCGCTTATGATTTTACTCTTGTTGTTAATAGAATAGAGAGTTAGGTTAGCCATTCTATCTTTTTTTATTAGGTTTATCTTTTTCAGATTTTCAAGTTCTTTTGAAACATATATCGGTGTTTTCTTTATTTTTCTTGAGATATCCCTTAGATGATATTGCCTATCTGAAAATAATAATAGGTTCAAGATCTTAATTCTTGTGCTTGATTTTAGCAGATTTTTTAGTGTATGCATTTTATATACAATTGTATTTATTTAGTATACTAATGTATATCTTTTATTTATTTAAACTTTTTGCTTTGGCGATGGGTTAAATAGCTGCCTTTTGATAAACAATGTGCAGGGGGAAGAATTCAAAGTAATTTTTCTCATCGAACCAAGCGCATTTGAATGATGTTAAGGAAGCTTTGAAGAAAAACATCTAAACTACTCTCTTTATTCTTCCTGCTTTTATATCCTCCAAGGATCTGACTAACTGACTTATTAGATTATGATCTATTTCCTCAATTCTTTTTAGCCTTACATATTCATGTTTTGAAATTGTTATTGTTTCTGGCATATCATTTATTATTGGATTAACCTTTAAAAAACTTGCTGTTTTTTGTTTCACATCGCTGATTTTTAATTATTTAGTTGTGAAGTCAACATCAATAAGCATTCTGTAGTCTCCTATCCTCAACTTATAAACGTCCGCACCTTCGTAATGCTCTAGATATCTAAAAGGATCTTCAGCAACTTTGTCTAATTTTTTCAAGACTCTTAAAGAAATTTCTTTGGGTAGTTTCTCAAGATGTTTTAAGGGATTATCATTCCATTTTACAGCATAACTCATTTTTGGAGAATGCGCCTCTTAGCCTCATCATGGCTTATTAGCTTAGAATCTGGAATTTTTCTTGCTTCTGATAATTCATTTTTTGCCCAACTGCTCAGCTCATATTCTTCTGAGAGGATGTTTTTTATGAACTCAACTTCGTTGTACAATTTTTTAAGGTTGCTATTTATGACATTTAAAGTTACGGTTTTCATAATAAATATTTGATAGAAACAAGTTTAAAAACTTTGTTGTTTTTTTACTTTTTGTGTATTTGATTCTTTAAAATTTATATAACGAATTTTTAAAAAAACTCATACTGCTGATTTTTAAATTATTTTTGGGAATTGGGGCTATGGGCGGATGATTGTTTTAGCTGCTGCAGTGTTTTTTGATAGGCTAACCAATCTTACTTAGAAATTCTTCTCCTTGACATCTTTGATTGTTTAATAATGCTTAATAAAGTGCCTTTTTTGATTTCCCTTTTTCTCGGGACAACAACCAAAATTATGCTTCCCCCTTCTAATTTTCTGTGAAGAGATATATGTGAGCCTTTCTGTCTTGTGATTTCAAACCCTTCCTTCTTTAGAAGCTTGAGTATTTTATCTGCAGAAATAACCGGCAGTTTCATCTTTAAGCTGCGATCCTTATTGGAACATTTGCTGTAATAACTTTAGGAATTATCTGCCCTTTATTAAAATCTTGATTTGTAATTCCAAGCTGGTCTAGAATTTCATCCAGAATACCTAATTGTTTTGCACTCTCTATATATAATTCAGTAGCTTCTTTTATGTTTGAAATAGATTCTTCAAAGGTTTCTCCTTGACTGGCTACATTTAATTCCGGACATAGAACGGAGTATCCTTTTTCTTCTTCCTTTACAACAACTGTTAATAATAGTTCTTTTGACATATTGTTTTTTATAAGAAGACAAGTTTAAAAACCTTGTTGTTTTTTTACTTTTTTCTTCATAGTTGATGGTTGTTTTTGAAGTTAATAAGAATTATTGTGATTGGCTGTTGATGTTATTGTAGATGACTGAGATTACTAAAAATTTAGTGGAATATTGGCTTGAAATGGGGATTTTGCTGTGTTTGAGGCTTCTAATGCTGTTTCCTGTGCCTTTACCGTCTTTGAACTTTCTTTTAGCCTTTCTTTTAACTACCGAACTTGTTGTGCCGATGCCGACGTTGAGCGATATGAAAGGCCTTGATAACCTGCTAACCTGAATCTTGAGCCTTGATGCCAAAGGCAAGGTTGAGACGCATCTACACCTAATATTTATCTCAATATTGGAATTATTTCTATGTGGAGATGCTGGAGACTTGAGACGTTGCCGTAAAATAACCTACGGTTCTTTTGACTCCCCTTTGGGGTCAAGACCTTTTTCTAAAAGGGTTTGATGCCGATGTTGCTTGTAAGCTGGAGATGATAAGAACCAAAGCGGTTTTTATTGCCATTAATCTGTTTTAAGCAGCCACTAACTTTTGTTTCGGAGCTATTTCTAGTGCTTGTTCCAACCAGCTTGCCAGATATTTTTTGGCATCAAGAATTTCTATCTCTACAGGGTTTTCATTCTTATCAAAATGCACTACAACCCCTTGGCCGATATCTTCTCCATATTCTGGCTTATTATCTCTTATTCTTATTAATAATACATTCGTTTCCTTGTCATAAAACGCTTTCATTTTTTCCTCCAATAACGCTCTTTTTTTGCAGGGTAAACCGTAATTACTTTTATTTCTTCTTCAGTTTTCAGATAAACAATCCTTAGTACGTGTTTATCAAGCAACTTATGAGCTATCAATCTTCCTTCATAACCTTTGACAATTTCATCTGGATTCCTTATTGCCTCTTCAACTATGTTTTTTGTTAGATTGTATCTTTTTATTCTTTCTTGTGCATAAGGCGGAATTGTTATTCTCACTTTAGTATTGGAGGATGCTATATTTAAAAACCTTGTTGTTTTTCGTTGTTACTATTTAATTTTTTTTAAGTGTAATTAGTTTTACTAATAAAACAATAGAATATTACTAGCAGAACCTTTTAGGAAAACGTTCACGAAAAGTTAGTAGAATTTGTTGGCTAGCTGACTGAAATTACTAGTAATTGAGATGACTGATATTACTAGGATTTTCTTGGATCTTGGCTGTTTTTGAGGATTTTGAGGGGTTTCAGGCTTCGGATACTGAGATGTGGGCTTTCAATAATGCCAGTTCCTGCTGCTGAACGGCTGATGCTTGTTTTTGCAGTTTCATCTCGTTCTGATGATTTTGAACTGCTTCTCTTTTGGACTTGATTCGCTAGTGCGAACTAACCGATAATTATTTAAAGAAGATTTACTTGAGGTTTTTTATGAGACAAGAAATGATTCAGATTCCAAGAGAAGAATATGAGGCGCTTTTAGAAGAGGTTGGGATATTGAGAAATAGGGAAATGATGGAAGCTATAAAGGAAAGCGATCTAGCCAAAATAAAAGCGGTAAAAACTTGGGAGCTTAAAATTCACTCATAGACTTTGTGAGAGCCAACAGCTACAACGACTATTTCTTTGTTATCATCATCAATTTCGTAAACCATTCTTATGTCATAACCTGACTGAAATTACTAGAAAAACCCGGAAAATCTGGCTTCTAATGCTTATATACGATGGTTAGCTGTGGCTTGTTGTCGAAAGGTATATAAAGATAGATTAACAAATTATTTTTATATGGAAAGGCAAATATATAATTTTACTGTTTTGATAGAACAAGGAGAGGATGGATGGTACATAGCTAGTGTGCCTGACATTCAAGGATGCTTTACTCAAGGTAAAACTGTTGCACAAGTGTTAGACAGGATTAAAGAAGCTATTGAAGTTTGTTTGGAAGCGGATAAAGAAGAAATTAGCCCAATGAGATTTGTTGGTGTACAGCAATTACAGATTGCAAGATGACAAAACTTGTTCCTATTTCTGGTAAAAAACTGTGTAAGATCTTAGAAAAACTTGGTTTTGAGAAAACTTATGGAAAAGGAAGTCATGTAAGATATCGGCACACTGATGGAAGAAGAACCGTTGTTCCTGTTCATGGAAATGAAGAGATAGGCGTGAGTTTGCTGAGAGAAATTCTTAAACAGATAAAGTTAAGCAGAGAAGATTATGAGGAATTGAGAAGAGAAGTTTAAACTGTCTTTCATTTTCTAATTTTATCCAGCTTTATTTTTTTCCATGAATACTTTTTCTTAAAAGGTTCTAAGAAAAGCTTTTGAGAAAAGTGAGATTGATGGATTTATTATATTTCAATCCCTGTTTCGGCAGCTTCTCTTACTATCGAGGGTATTTTTCTTCTTCTTTCAAATTCTTCTGGAGTGTAACAAAGAAGATCCACCGGATACTTCATATTCCATTTTAATCTTAGCATTGCTGGGCGTTGAAATGATTTTAATTTTTTAAATTTTGGAGAGACTACTACAAGATCAATGTCACTGTATTTATTATAATTATTAGTCATTCTACTTCCGAAAAAAATCATTTTTTTGATTTTGTTTTCTTTTTTGAATTCTTTGAGTTTTTTGATGATTCCAGACTTTCTTTTGTCCATTTGACTACCTCCTTGGCTTTGTTTAGAAAATCACTTACTTCTTTTTCTTCAAATTTTTTAGCTGGGATGATATCTGAATAATCAGGATAACGATCTTCAGTATAAATAGGACTTAACACATTACAAATTTCTATTATGTTTTCCGGTGCATTGACTAATTCTGCCAACTTTATTAAATCATGGGTTTTCCATAGTTTGTTGTGAATTTTTATACAAAATGCTTTTAATGCTTTTTCTGCTGCTTGCTGGCAGAGATATGAAGCTACATCTAATTTTCTTCCATTTAGATTATATTCTGCACTTTTCAAATCTGATTCTGCTTGTTCCAACCAGTTTTTTATTATTTTCCTTGTTTCATCATTAGATGCCATAATCTTTGTTAACTATTTACGTTTAAATAATTATTGGTGAGAATTTCATGTAGTGGATTTTTAACTAAATTATGTAACAGATTCTTTATGAAAAATGCTGGATTTTGAGGGGTTTCAGGCTTCGGATACTGAGATGTGGGCTTTCAATAATGCCAGTTCCTGCTGCTGAACGGCTGATGCTTGTTTTTGCAGTTTCATCTCGTTCTGATGATTTTGAACTGCTTCATTAAGTTGGATGATGTAGATTGCCTGTTCCGAAGTTGAGCGATATGAAAGGCCTTGAGCCGTGTTAACCTGCGCCTTGATTCCCTTGCCGATATTTTCTATCTTTTCTTTGGACTTGCTTTCTTTTTTAAAGAAAGGAAGATGCCGATGTTGCATTTTTAGTAAACTCTTGGTCTTTTATCAACCTTAGTTATGATAAGTTTATTTGGATTATACCTTACAATATAAAGAATTCTTTGGTCTCCAACCCTTACCCTGAAAACTTTTTCTCCCTTGTAACCTTTTACTCTTTCAACTTCTTTTGGAAATGGATCTTGTTCAAGTTCATTAATTCTGTTTTCTATTCTCGATTTTGTAATCTTGTCTAATTTTTTAATATATTTAGCAACTTTTGTAGAGAATTCTGCGGGGAACATTCTAGTCAAAGACTCGGTTCTTTGTTAAAAGTTTTCCCTGTTTTTCTTCTTCCAAAGCCTGATCTATTGCTTCTTTGTCATCTTCTGATAATTCTCTTTCTAAAATATGTTCCTCTATGTTAATAACCTTGGTTTTTATCAATTCCAAATCTTTGTATATTGTGTTTAAAGTTATATTTGAGTTTGTCATATCAGTCCTTATAATTAAAACCTCTTTAAAAAACTTGCTGTTCAAATTTTTTAACTAGCTGACTAAAATTACTAATGCTTGAACTGACTAAGATTACTAAGAAAAATGACTGAAATTACTAGTAATTGAGATGACTGATATTACTGGAAAAACCTGGAAAATCTGGCTGGAAAGGAGGAATTTTGCTGTATTTAGGCTTCTGGTGCTGTTTCCTTGTTGTGCCGATGCCGACGTTGAATGAAATGAAAGGCCTTGAGCCGTGTTAACCTACGGTTCTTTTGAACTCCCCCTTGGGGTCAAGACCTTTTTCTAAAAGGGTTTGATGCCGAAGTTGAGAGGAAAGCCTTAAATAGATAGGGAATATATAAAGATTAAATAAAATTAATCTTTGACGTGATTGCATTTATTGCCAGTGTTATGACGATAATAGCGTTTATCGGGTTGTTTTTGGGCGAGGAAAAATTTCAGTATTTCATTATAATTGCAGTTTCTTTTTTAGCTGCAATTGATGCAATTGCGTTGTCAAGGATTAGTTTATTGGCTGATAGATTAAATAAATTAGAAAGGAGATGAAAATGAGAGAAGAAATTAAAAATAGGAATGCTTTTTCAGTATTTAGCTCGATGAATTATGCGGCTTTTTTGCTGGTTGTGTTAATTATAATGATAGCAGTTTTTATTTATATTAGTTTATTTTAGTTGCTGATTGTTTTCCTGCCGTAATTGTTGGACTTCTTTTTCTAATGCCTTTATTGCTTCATTTTGAGCCTTGATTTCATCATTAAGCTGCATCACTGATTTTCATGAAATAATTCTGACGAATCCATGTAACCTGCTGAGATTGATCTTTCTTGCAAGAAAAGCGAGATGTTTTATATTAAATTTAGCTTTGTTTGCTCTCTTGGAATTCTTTTTTTGTTTTTTATTTTATAGACTACATGCAAAGGAAAGAATTCATAATAATTTCTTTCATCAAACCATGCACACTTAAAATGATATAATCTTAATCCAGTCAATCTTGCCAAAGCTAGTGCGTAAATTGTCAATTGTTCAATTGGTTTTTGTTTCTTGGCTGACGGTTTATAGTCAAGAATATAAATTGAGCCATTTCTGACTTGCACTAAATCAATATGACCTGTGATGTATTCCCCATCTTGGAGGGATATTGGGATTTCAAAATTAAGCTCGTGCTTGTAATGCCTAATGTCCTCACTGTCCAACAAAACAGGGAGCTCTGCTACTATTGTTGTTGAATCATTTGCTATCATAAAATCCTGCAAAGTTTCATGCCTTGCTTTATTATTGCTAACTGCTTGAGTTATGAAATTGGTTGTTTTTACTATAAAATTATCTTTTGGAATTATTCTTACTCCCTCTAAATTGAATTTTCCTTTCAGATCTGAAGCCCTATTTTCCGAGCTTTGAAAAATATGATTGGGACATTCGGCTATAGCTAATTCTAGAAATTCTTTTAATGGTTTAAAACGATGGTGTTTGAAATCCTCTTCTAGGATTATATTTAATTTTGCTCTGTTGTATTTGAAATTATAAATCTGCTGATGAAATAATTTTGATTCTTCAATTATTTCTTTTTTTGAATATTTTTTAAATGCAAATTCTCTCATTCTTAGAAATGGAATATATTTTTCATATTCTTTCAGCCAATTTGAGATTGTTCTTGGCTTTAATGATATTCCATATTTTTCTTGTATTATATCTGGAATTAATTCTATTGGATTTAATTTATTATATAAAATTAAAGAATCTATAATAATTTTAAGAGGGTATGTTTTATTTTTTGTTATTGCTGAAATGAATCGTTTGCTGCAGTTTTGGCAGAAATAAATCTGCACTTGTTCGTATTTCTTTTTTCTTAATCCACGTTTAACTATTTTTCCCTGGCAGTATGGGCATTTATCCAGAGATTTATAATTATCACTTGATTTTTCCTTGTTGAGTTCTTATATCCTTTGCTGCATCTTTAGTTATAATTTAATATTTTTTTAATTAACTGTTTTGTTTTTTCTAGGTCATCTTCGTTATAACTAAATACTCCAAAAATCCCTTTAAAACTATCTTTAAATTGCGGCTTTTCAATTAG
>CAYIWL010000002.1:0-42027 GCA_964367085.1 Candidatus Woesearchaeota archaeon | reverse complement strand
TCTTATCAAAATTTCTTAACTAATGATTTCCATCATTAGTTAACGTAACAGAATCTTATCCAAACACAATTTATCTTTTCCATTCAAGAATATTGAAAAAGCAACAAGACTTAGTATAAAATCTCTGACAGCAATATCATTGTAACCCAAAGAGAAACTTATTCCAAGCAAATGCAATGCCAATATCAATGAAGCAATTTTGGTAAACAAACCAATTAAGAGCAGCAGTCCAAAAACAACTTCAAAAACCCCATTCAACAATAAAAAGTTATTTGCGTAATCAGAAGCAAGGATAAAATCTGGAAGATAGCCTGCAAGGTATTCAGGATTAAAAATTTGAGTTGCACCAAACCACAAAAACAACAGACTAATTGAAATTCTAATCAAAATGGGAGAGTATTCTTTCACGTTATTTGAAGGCATATCCTCTTATTAAATTTTGTAATTTATAAATCTGCTTGCATTTCAATGTTGCTGTAGTATCCTGAAATTATTTCCCAACGATAGATTTTTTCCCATCTTCATTTTTTCAATTTCCTGATAAAGGCTTGAGACGGGGTCTCAAGCACATCAAAATTTAAGCTTCTATGAGGCTTAATATCATTGTACCAATGCAAAAATTCTTCTATGCTGTTAAATGCTTTCCTATGCCTGTCATAGCAGTCAAACCACTTCTCTATCTTCCCGTTGCTTTGCGGATGCTTGACTCTGTATAGTATCTGCTTGATCCCTTCTTCATGAAGGAATGCAGCAAATCTTGAATATCCTCCAAGATTGCTGATGAATTGAGGGCCATGATCGCAGATGCACTGCTTTATTTTTCCATGCCTTAAGGCAAGCTTCATTCCTCTTATTGATTCGTCTGTAGTCTCATTTTTGCATTCGAGCAATGCAAGCAGTTTCCTGCTTGCATCATCTTCAACACCAAAAATCCACTTGCTCTGATAATAATGCCAGTCGATATGAACTGCGGTTAAGCTGTGCTTTCTCTCATACCTTATCCATTTCTTTTTCCTGACATCTTTCTTCTCTTTGGGTTTTGCAAACCCAAGCTCAATCAGGATTTTATGAATCCTGTTATGAGCAATTTGCTTTTCATAGTCTCTCTTAATTACTCTCTCCAGAGTGTCAGCTGACACTCTGTATTTCTCATAAGCTTCTTTCACAATAACAATTTCCCATTGCTGAATCATTTTACATGGACGCCCTGCTCTCTTTCCTATTTCAGGAATCTCCCCAGTTTCTTCATATATCTGCTTTATCTGATAAATTCTCCTTACAGATATATTTGCTACTTTCCTAGCTTGGTAGGCAGTAGCACCATTATTTAGCCTTTTTAAGGTCTCAAGAAGTTTAGATTTATTTAGTTTCATAAAGCTGATTAAATCAGCCTTATGAAATAATTTCGGGATAACACATGCATTTCAATGTTGCGATAAACTTTTATATGCCCAAAACATAGTTACTTTATGCATTCTCATCTTGAAAAAATTCAGGATAAACCAATTATAGTTGAGGGGAAAAAAGACAAAATTGCATTGGAAAATTTGGGATGCAAAAATATCATTACGTTAAATGGGAGCAATGCAGGATTGTACAACATAATTGAGAAGCTTCCTGAAAATTGCGAAGAAGCAGTTATTCTGACAGACTTAGATAAAAAAGGAAAACAGCTTTATCACAGAATTAAAAAAATTTTAACAATGAATAAAATAAAAGTGGATGATAAGTTTAGAGTTTATCTCTTTAAGGAGACTAAGATTAGACAGATTGAGGGGTTGAAAATTTATCTTCCCCCCCAATAGTTAGTACCAACGCCTACTGAAACAAAGTCAAAACCATCCCCAATGAACACGTGCTCATAAGAACCAATTAACTCCAATGAAAAATTTTTGCTTGTTAGGAACTCCAATCCTGCCCCTATAAGTATTCCAAAATTTTTATCTGTGTCTGCATTAGCCAATGCTATTTTCCCTCCGTTAATAGTAATAGATAACTCATCAGACTTGGCCCAATAATATCCAGCATTAGCAGTCAGAACCGGCACAACATTCTTGTCTAAATTGCCATAGTAATTCAGTCCTGCGCGGATATTAAAAAAGGAAAGATTGCCTCCTTCTAGAACATCAAAGTCATCATCCATCTCGCCTGCAACTTTGTTAAGGTCTAATGGGAAACTCCTGTATTGTATGATTGGTCCTGCAATGCCAAGATTTACTAAAGGAGATTTTTTCCATGTAAATCCATAAGAAAAAGAATTATTATAATAGTTCTTAAATCTTTCATTACCTGCCGGAATACTCAACTCAAATATCGGGCCGAATGACCAGCTATCCCTCCTAGCTGAGAAACCGCTGCGGTAATTTTCTGCATCCGGCTCAGTAGGCGGCATCTTATTTCCAGTATCGGTATATCTCGTTGAACTATCGTCCATATCACTAGATTCATTTCCTGTTTTGTTTTCATATCCCAAGTCGGTTTTCATCTCATTAACAATCTTATCAACAAGCATAAACAAGTCATCGACTGAGCCTTCAGCCAATTGAGTATCTGTCTTTCCTGTTTTCAAATTTATAATCTTACTATTAATGGAAATATTCTTGCTATTAATGATGCTATAACTGCCATTGATAAGAAAATCCAATCCAGGAAACTTCTCACCGAGGCTGTCAGAATTATAATCCTCCAGATTTCTTATTTCAATAAATTCAAAAAATCCTTCTAGTTTGTTTTTCAGCATGTCAGGAAGTCCAGATCTTAAATTCTCGACATTGTCGCTCATAACACTTTTATTTTCAAACTCTATTACAACTGCATCATCAAGCGCACTACTACTAGAAACAGTAAAACTGTAAACAGCCGCCAAAGCTCCTGCTAGTCCTCTAAGTTTTTTTAGCATAGTTATTTTATAAGAGTTTTAACTTATAAGTTTTTATGAAAGGTAAAATATATTTCATCTGAGTCTTCTGCATAGTTCAGAGGACGCTTCAATAAGGATCGGAACAATCTCCCCGCCAATTATCTTTGGCAATCTCGTACCATTTATTTCAGCACTCTGCAGCTCGCTGGTTTGTCTGCTTAAAATCCCAGTACCTTCTATCCTAGATTTTACCGTCCCAACATTTTTTGCAGACCATGAGTATGCCGTATCCATGAACGAAATGTCTTCTCCTGTTTCCCTATTCCTACCATTAAAGTTCAAGATCTCTCTTACTTTTAAGCAATCGCCAAACTCACCAGCAGGAACAGAAACATGCTCGAATTTTTCCAGTTGATTGGTTCCAACAATGTTAACATCAACACCAGGGTAATTTCTGTAAATAACCTTGCTATTTGTTTCAAAAACATCTCCTAATCTCATGCTGTCGTCCCCAATAACTACCCCTGGCTCAAAATAAAACTCTCCGCTATTTGGGTGATCAGCTCCCATAAGTTTCAATTCGCCGTTCCGATATCCATAGTAACTGGCCGTCCCTGTACTGCTTCTAACAGAGATAATTTTTTTGTCATTAATTGTCTTAGTTTCTATCGTACTCCTGGCAATTCCAAATTCGCTGGAGTTATAACTCCATTGATTCCCGCTTTCTAAAGGAACAAAATCAAGGACCCCAAATCTTGGATTTCTTCTTTTGATACTGTCAATTAGCTCGCTTGGAACTATCAAATGGATTCCGCCAACAATATACCAACTGAACTTATAGTCCTTGTCTATATTAAGTGAGGTAGATTCATTTACCATATCTATTATTTCATCAATAGAATCCAGCCATCCACCGGAGATTTCTGTAGCAATACTTATTTTAGTTGTTATAGGAACATGTGGCCCAGGGATAAAAGTGAGTACAGTACTACTTTCATTTATCAAAGTATTTAAGTTTTTAACTTGGTTGAACGACCAATCTCCCTGATAAACAACTCCAGGAAGTGAAATAATATGCTCAGGGTCGTAATTAGGCAATGCGCTTTCTATATTTTTCATGAAAGCATTTCTTCCAAATTCTATCGCCTTGTTTAATTTATCCTTCAGATACAATTCAATTTCTCTTCTTCCAAGAATCTTGCCAGATGCATTCTTAGATATAAATTCAACATTGGGTAAGTATCTATTTTCCATATCATAAGCAGATACAATCATATCCGTACTATTCTCATAAAGACCAAGAATAATATTTTCTCCAATAAAAGTTCTATTTCCGTCGCTGTCTTCTTCAACAGGATAAATTGCCTCCGTGCCATAATTGTTGCTGAATTCAATACCATTATATCCTCTTTCCACAACGCTACTCTGTGCAACATATCCAGAGTCCTTTATTCTTGTATAATCCCCTGCAGGATCTTTATTTCCAGAACTGCCTCCCCCTCCAGGAGTCGGAGATCTTTCTTTTGGCTCATTTTTATAATATCCAAAACCATTATCACTATCACTACTACACCCTAATGCAGAAGCAGCAGCTAATCTAATCAAAAAGTCTCTTCGATTAATCTCATTGTGCAAAATATCTTCTAGTTTCATACGCTATAATCAATTAACTCGAATTCATAATAGTCTTGCAATATCTCCAGAGAGGTTTTTACTTTCCCGATTCCCTTGGCAAACCAATGTGTTTTAACAATAGGGGTCCTATCAATTGATTCATCAAAGAATTTGTAATTCTTTCTGCCTTCAATCCTCAAGCAGTTTTCAAATCTTCCTACAGGAACTTCTATATCTTCTAATGACAATAAAGTAAATGTGCTTACTCCCTTTCCCATATGCTTCCATTCGTCGGAGTTAATCTTATTATAGAAATTAAAATTAGTAACAAACCTGCTTCCGACACTCATACTTAAATTTCCTTCCACAATAGGGGGCTCAACGTATAAATGGTCATCTCCATAGTCACTTCCATAGGAAAGAAGTGATCCATTTTGGATGTAATAAATATGATGGTATTCCATCTTAGCAGAAGATCCCAAGGACACATTTCCACTCCCTATGACAACAACTTTTTTATCAACATCATCTCTCACAGACAACACCCTATCAATATCATTATTCTCGCTAGGAATTCCCTTTATCGCATAAATCCATTCATTGCCTGTTTCAAGAGGGAAATAATCAAAAATATTAAACTTATCATCACGCTCTTTAGTATTTTGATCATTTTGATCGGGATCATAACGATTGCGAGGGTTTGTAATTTTATTTTCACTACAGCCAATGAAAAGTTCCATAGCTAAGCCAGCCAAAAACATTCTCCTACTGATTTCTTTATCCAATAGGTTTTCAAGTTTCATACTTTGTATTGCTCCAAATAAAATTCATTGTAATGTCCACTTATTGGCAGAAAAGAAGCAAGTTTTACGATCCCAATATTTTTAGCAAACCAATAAGTGCGGACAACAGGCTCAGCCTCATTAATCAACTCACCGAAAAGCTCATTAAAATAAACCTGTTCAATCTTCAAACAATTCTTGAATTTGCCAGCCGCAGATTCTATCTTCTCAGGTTGAAGGACAGTAATTTTGCTTTCTCCCCCTCCAACTTTTATCCAATCACTGAACATCATATAATAATCAAAATCAGTAGTAAAACTATCTCCTATCTGAAGGGTAGAAGTTCCCATTTTAATCGGAGGTTCATAGGACGTTCCACCGCCATTAGTAGAATACAATAAAAGCGAATCATCCTCAACATAGTAAGTATATCCTGAAACTTCACCACCTAAAAACCCTATCATCTCGATAATTTTCCTATCACCCTCCCAACTAACAGACGAAACTCTTACCCTCTTACCTCTCTGGAAAATCCATTCATTACCCTGCTCCAAGGGATAATAATCAAAAATACTGAAAACTTTATTTTCGATGTCAGTCCCATTTTCTGGTTCTTCGATCACAATCTTATTTTTGCCACATCCAAAAACAGAGGAAGCAAATGCTATTTTCAGGAAACCCCTTCTATTTACAGAAGATTGAATAATATTTTCAAGCATCTCAAATATAAAATCTAGAAATATTTAAAAACCTTATTGTAATAACAGTAAAGATGAAAAGCTTAAAAAGTTTAACAGCAATTGTTCTAACTCCGATAATCATTGGAAGCTGTATTAATGGACCTTCAGAAAATTATGAACCGCGAGCATTAGTAATAGCATCAACAGAAGATTCAATATATTCGGGAAACGGAATTACTTTTGATGGAAGTAGAAGTTATGATCATGATGGAGAGATAATAAGCTACAGATGGGACTTTGATGATGGCAGTACAGCGACAGGGGAAAAAGTAATGCACATATATCACGCAGTAGGTTATTTTTCAGCATGCCTTGAAGTGACAGACAATGAGGGTGCAAAAGACAAAGATTGTGTTGATGTAAATGTTCTGCCAAAATAATTTTTTGAAATGCTACATCTAATTGGTCTAGGATTAAACGAGAAAAGCTTCAGCTTAGAGTCAGTAGATGCTTTAAAAAAATGCAAAAAAGTCTACTTGGAAAATTACACTTCAATACTGAACGGCAGCTTAAAACTTCTGGAAAAATTAATCAATAAGAAGATAATAAACGTTGGCAGAGACTTTGTAGAGAATTTTGATGTTTCCGAAGCTAAAAAAGAAAACATTGCTTTCCTAATCGTCGGAGACGTATTTTCAGCCACAACCCATCTTAGCTTGTTCAATGACTGCAAGAATAAAAACATTGAAATTAAAATTTTCAACAATGCATCTGTCTTAACTGCTGTCGGGATAACAGGGCTATCGTTGTATAATTTCGGAAAAACTGCAAGCATCCCATTTGAAAATAAAAACATTGAAACTCCAATTAAAATCTTAGAAGATAACTTAAAGATAAATGCTCATACTTTATTTTTGCTTGATCTAAATCCTGGAGAAGACAAATATTTAAGTATTAAAGCTGCTTTAACTTATTTGGAAGAAAAGGGTGTTAAGGGAAAAGCAATAGGATGTGCCAGGCTTGGTGCAGAAGATTTTATTGTAAAATACGGTGAAATGAAAGATATTAAAGAGATAGACTTCGGAGAACCGCCCTATTGTTTAATTATTCCTGCTAAAAAACTCCATTTCATTGAAGAGGAAGTTTTGGAAAAATGGAAGATCTAAAACCGTGGCGAAATATTTTGAGAGGAATAGATTATACCGTAATAAGAGCTTTAGTCGAAAGGGAAAAAGTCTCTCAAACAATCGGAGAGGTAAAGACAAGGAAGGGATTAGAAGTACACCAGCCGTTAAAAGAACAAGAGATTATAAAAGCACTCTCACATCTTTATTCTGATTTAGGAGGAACAAACCCTAATCCAGAAGGTTACATCGGAAGCATTTACACATTAATAATCGAGCAAAGCAGGGCAATACAATATGGAATTTCCAATAACGGTCATGGTGAAAACCAAGGCCAAGAAAGAGAAAATAGAGCAATTAGATGATGGAACTTTAAAAGTTGAGGTCAAAGAAAAGGCAGAAAATAATAAAGCTAATCTGGCAGTTATCAAATTGCTTTCTAAACACTTTGGAAAACAAGCCTATATCAAGTCAGGTTTTAAGTCCAAGAAAAAAATAATTGATACGAAATAGAAATATTTATTAACATTCGAATAAATTCAAGCAATAATGATTAAAAAATTCAAAAATTTTCTTTCGGGTATACTTCTAATATTCAAAAATAAAAAGCATATAAGGCTTGGAATTTACGGACCGCCAAATGCAGGAAAAACCTCGCTGGCAAACAGGATTTGCAAGGACTGGATAGGAGAAGAGATGGGAAAAGTTTCGCCAATACCCCATGAAACTAGAGAGATACAACAGAAAGAAAAGGTTACTGTCCAGTCAAACGGAAAAAAACTTTCTTTTAATCTAATCGACACTCCAGGGATAGCAACAAGAATTGATTATGAAGAATTCATCAAAAGGGGAATGGAGAAAAGAGAAGCGCAGACAAGGGCAAAAGAAGCAACAAAAGGGGTAATAGAAGCGATTAAATGGCTAGATAATATGGATGCAGTCCTAGTAGTTTTAGATTCTACAAGAAACCCTTATGATCAAGTTAACATTACAATCATAGGAAATTTAGCAGCACGCAATATCCCTGTTTTAATCTTAGGAAACAAAGTTGACTTGAAAAAAGCAAATATAAAAAAGATAGAAGCAGCATTTCCGCAATACAGGGTTGTTGGGGTTTCAGCAGAATACGGCAATAATATTGATCAGTTTTACAAAGAACTTTTTAGGTTGGTGAAATAAATGCCATTGACAATGCAATATGTTCCATTTGAAGAAGTTTCTGGTTTGGATTCAGAAAGAAAAATACAAAAGCTAATCAAGATAGTTAAGCAGAACAAGCTGGTTTTAATGGAAGGAACTCTAACACCCCAAGAAGAAGCAGACTTAATAGAAGAGACCATGGAAATCATTGATAGCAAATTTAAAGGTGTGGAAATCACTTCATTTAATCCATTAGAAAAAAACAGCAAGCAGATTCAAGATAGATTAAAGCAGTTATTCATAGAAACTATTTTCGGAAGAAGACGCGGTTTGACTATAATCGGGCCTGCAAATATAGTAAGAGAAATAAGGAAAGATCCTAACAGGATTCAGTTGTTTTTATCCAGCAGAGGACGCTAGTTAGCTAAAAAACAGCAAGATAAAGTATTAGACACAAAAATAACTATGCCACATCAATGCGTAAAATGCAATAAATTATTTGAAGACGGTTCAAAGAATCTCCTTACCGGGTGCAATAGCTGCGGTAGCAAATTTTTCTTCTTTATTAGAAAAGAACATCTTGAAGAAGCCGAAGAAAAGATAGAAAATCTTTCATTAAGGGACAAAGAAAAGCTTGAGAAAGACGTCTTTGAGATGATTGGTATTGAAGACGACAAACCAGTAATTCTTGATTTTGAATCTATTCGCACACTTAGTCCTGGAAAATTTGAAGTAGACATAAGGCATTTATTCCAGAGAGAGCCATTAATCTACAAGCTGGCAAATGGAAAGTACATAATCGATTTAGCTTCGACTTTTGAAATGAGAAAGAAGAAATAAAAACAAAATTAATTTTTATGAACATGGACAACTACGTTTTCCATCTGCCTTTCCTTCTTAGAAAAAATTAGAATCTCCAGATATTGGAAAAACGATGAGGCATTCTAGAAAAGGAACAATGGAAGTTTATATCTCTCCGTTCAGGCTTTCTTACGTTTATCTCAAAGAAGAGGATAAGATAATATCCCTAGATTTATATCATAAAGACGAGCAATAGATATAACCACTCATTCCCAATTACACCTATTTACTATTTTATCTGCATTACAGTATAATAATGCTTAAATATAAACTCCATTCCATCCTAGTCATGAAACCATTACTAAAAGCAGTGCTTTTACTGCTCCTAATCCTAATGCCAGCAGTTTTATCTGCAAATGTCGACCTTGATGAATTAGACGTAGTAAAATTCTCAATGTCCGAAGGTGATGAAAAAACCCTACAGTTCAATTCAGAAGAATACACTGTAAAGGCAGATTCTGTCTCAGAAAACGAAGCCAAACTGACAATCATGCCTGCAAATTATGCTACTGTTGTGGGAAAAGATAAAAAAGCAGACATCGACATTGATGACGACAATCAAATTGATTTCTCATTTGAATTTATCTCTTCAAGCGATAAGACTGTGTCATTGGAAGCAAAAAGAATCGGTGCTAAAAAGACAGATGTAAAAACACTTCCAGATGCAGCAGCAATATCAAATATCCTGAAAGGGAACTTAAAAGTTATAGGGATAGCCGCGGCAGTTCTAATAGTAATAATATTGATAATAGCTTTTTCAAGAAGGAAAGGAAACCCTGAAAAATTCTACAGACGAGCAGAAGCACTTCATATGGAAGCTCAGGAATTTCACGAGGATGGAGACGAAGAAACATCAGCAGAGTTGTATGAACGAGCAGAAGAACTTCGGGAAAAAGCCAGGAGCCTGGAAAAAGGAGAAAGATAAAATGGAAGATGAACAAGAAGAGCAAGAAACAATGTGGTGGAGAAAGCTTGGATTTTACACAAACCCATTTACAATAAAGCCGGCACCGTTTGATAATAAGGTGTTTGGCCAAGATCAGATTTTGGAAGATTTATATTATAAAATCCCAGCAGGAACAATGTCATTTATAGAAGGAAAGCTGGGAACAGGAAAAACTACGATAATGAAAAACCTAATTGCCAAGTTCCGCGGTCGTGGAAAAGTTATTTATTTCTCCTGCAACAGAATAGACACCGAACTAAACGTCGAAGATCTGCTGAAAGGAAAATATGGGTTCTGGGGGAAATTGTTTGGAATGATGCCAAAAGAAATGATTGTTTTGCTTGACGAATCTCAGCAACTGTCAGCAGTAAACACCGAGCGCATCAAATATTTCTTTGACCAGGGAAATATAAAATCAGTTGTTTTTACAGGAACAGATTATAGTAACACAAACCTTCATGATAGCATAAAAGAAAGAATTGGTCATGACGGCCTGCAGAAGATAAAAGACCTGACAGATGATCAGGCAATCGCATTAGTGAGAAACAGAATTGGAAACACAAACATTATCAGCGACGAGATTATTAAAAAACTATGGCATCTTTCTGCAAAGAATCCAAGAAGATTGCTGCAAAGATTAGACAGAGCATTTAGGTATGCAGTGGAAAACATGGAATCGGAAATCAAAGAAGAGCATCTAAACAAGGTTTTCGACGACATGAAAGCAAAAACAGAGCTTGCTGCAAGTCCTGTAATAAAGAAAGAAGAACACAAAGAAGAAAGAAAAGTGCAAAAAAAGAAATCAAAGAAGCACAAGAAGCAGATGAGAAAAAGAGACGTTGATGAAGACGAGATGGAAAACTAATCCTTGTTCTCAAAAAACTTTTTAATATGCTCCTCAGGAAGTTTAGTTATCTTCACATTGTAATCTTTAGGAAAGCATCTTAAATAATTCCCCAAGCTATATCTCTCATCTAAAAAAATAATCACACCTTTATCCTTCTCACTTCTAATACATCTTCCAGCTCCTTGCACAACTTTCTTCATGGCAGGAAAGATATATCCATAATCCCATCCCTTGTTAAATCTCTGGTCATAATACTCTATCAGGCTTTTAGTTTCCAAATCCGGACGGGACAGCGGAAGGCCAACAATAATCACCCCGTTCAACTCATCTCCCGGCAGATCAATTCCTTCAGAAAAGTTCGCGCCAGCAACCCCGAAAAGTACAGCCCCGCTGTTTTTATATCCTTTAAATTTTTTTAGCATCTCCTCTTTATCTTCTTTATTCATTCCTTGTATTTCCTTAAAAACACTCTTGCCGGCAACAGAAAAACTTTCACTGACAACTTTCATGATTTCATAACTTGGAAAAAGAACTAAAATGTTTCCGGGAATAGCAGTGCAAAACTCGCTGCATTTTCTAGCAATAAGTTTGAACATTTCATTGCTCCTCTTTGTATACTTTGTAGTCGTCTCAGGCACAATCATATTCAATCTATTCTCCATAGGAAAAGGATTTGCATATTCTTTCAGCTCAACGTTTTCATTTTTAAATCCGAGAAGGTCACGATACATTTCCAGCGGCATTAAAGTTCCAGACATCAATACAATCAAGCTTTTATCAATAACCTCACTCATCAAAAAACTAGGATCAAGGCATTTGTAATTCAGCTTGAAATTATCTCTCCCTTTAAAAACAGTTTTCTCAACATATCTAGCATGCCCATTATCATCCCCGGGCCACATCTTCAGGAATTCAGAAACACTTGCAGTAAAACTCCTCTTTTTTTTCTCGAGTAAGTCTTCAGAGATCATATCAAGAACAGGAAGAAATTCAGAAACACCTTCAAAAATAAACTCGTCTTTTCTAACTAATCTTTCATTCTCAACATCACATATGTCGTCAAATCTTTCTTTGATTTTTTGCAAAATACTTAACGCCCCAGGATAAACTTTAGCTTCTCTCAGCGCCTGCTCAAGAACATATGCACTAATACTTGAACTCATCATATCCCTCAATCTCCCGGGTAGATTATGGGCTTCATCGACAATAATCACACTTTTTTCCAGAAATTTATTGCTCTTCCTGAAAAATGCCTCCCTTATACTAGGGTTGAACACATAGCTATAATCGGCAATAACAACATTTGCTTTCTTAGATTTTAGTATAGCAAGCTCATATGGACATAGTTTTGTTTTCCTTGCAATATCAAGAAATTCCTCAACGTGGAGTACATCTTTACTTCCTTCCAAAAACTTTCTTGTTTCAAAACTAAATCCTATGTCACTATAAGTATTTTCATAAAATTCACACTCCTTTTTCTCAACAATGGTTTTGCAAAAATCATAGAATTGACTTCCCATTGCCTCAGCGCCAAACTGGCTGCACATATTTCTCTTGCCAATCAAGTCAACAACGTTTAAGTTCACTCCATGTTTTTTCCTAATTTCTTTAAGGGTTTCAACAGCAATTCTGTGCTGCGTATGCCTGGAAGTCAAAAAGAACAAAGTCATATCCTTGTCAAGAATCTGAGGTACAACTGCACTCAACACTCCAGCTGTTTTTCCAATTCCAGTAGGCGCATGCATAATCAAATGTTTTTTCTGCCCAACAGCTTTAGCAACATCATTAATAAAGTCACTTTGTACCTCTCTAATCTTCTCATAAGGAAACAGGATTTTCATTTAAATAACTTTGATGGATAGTTATAATAACCTTGTGGAACTTAAGCTATAATAGAGATTTGATATTTTATGGTTACCTGTACAAGTACATCAGATTACAGGAGGATGTCTGCATTTTTCATAGCTATTTTGGCATCATCTAAAGTTAGATTTAGCTTTACGTTGTGCTCTTCTAGCAAATCCAAAAAATCACTTAAATTTAACCCTGCCAGTTTAGCTCCCAGTCCCAAGCTTATTTTTTTATTTTTGTACAAATTCATGGCTTTCATCTTTTTTCCTTCCTCTAAAAGATCTCTAACAATTGCAGACCTGTTTTCATGCAATAATTTACTAAGATAATCCAATTCTTTGAGTTTTCCCATTCTTATTGATATAGTTTCCATTTTAGCTCACCTCCGATCTAAAAAACCGGTATATTTCTTCAGAGTACCTACCATAATCATACAATTTATCTAATTTTTCTATTGCTTCACTTTTATTCAACTTATTATTCTTAAACATCTTAACTACGACTGCCATCGATATCATGAAACTAACTCCATCAATCTTGCACAATTTTATCAATTCTCCATCGTCAGTTAATATAGCTTTACCTTTAATTTTCTTAAGCAAAGCATAAGCCGCTGCTTCCCCATCATCCAATTTAAACTCCCTAATAATGCCTGCATAGTCTTTCTTGTCAATGTCAAAAACTTTAATTCTTCCTTTTTTAACCTCTCTATTTATTGTTAAAACCTCGAACGAATCTTTCTTTCTGATTTCATGGTAAACCACTTTTGGAATTGCAATTTCTTTAACATTATCTAACATGGCAGAGAGCATATTAACTTTCCCAAGCAAAATTAAAGTTGAGGTATTTGAGACAAGCATATTACATTTGTAAACATTTGCAATATATAAACTTTTCTGCTACAAATAACCTGCAAGACCCATTGGAAAACTAACATTTTGGGATAATATAATTTCAGGATACTACCTTTTCATTTGAACCTATTATCTGGTTTCATCTGAAATTAATTTATCTTTAACATATTATAGCCACTTTCAAGTAGTATAAAATCGAAAGCTTTATATACAGTTATTATAGCAAAATTATAACAAAACAAAATTTATGAGAGGACAAAGATGAACGTAAGAACATCATATTACAACAGCGCTCCAAGAGGAGTCCAATCAAAAGATCAGGAAGTAGTTAGAGAAGAAATAGAGAAAAGGACAAAAGACCAAGTTGAAAACGAAGACGCTAAAATGCCAAAGAGATTGCAGAGGGATTTAGCCGGAAGAATCTTGGATATTTACATAAGATAAAAATGACACTTGATTCATTATTAAACTCAAAGCCTGTAAAATTTGTTAAAGCTATAGACAGAGAAGTTTTAAGGCAATACAGTAAAATAGCTAAAAAATGGGAAGATAAAGGGAGGAATATTTATCATTTAAGTTCTGCTGTTGGGCTTCCGGGTATTATTCTTACAGGCACAGCATCAACTCCATTAAATTTACAAGAATTAGAATTGGTAGTAGGTGCTTTTGGTGGACTGGATACAGGTCGTAATTTACTTGGTTTAGCAGGCATGGTAGGAGATGAGAATATAGACAACAAAATAAGGGTTAGAGATTCTCTTCCTTCTACATACACCAATCCAATTGTAAGATTGCCACTTCTTGTATCAGCTGTTGGCTTATTAGGAAAAGTAGGTTATGATATTTATAATTCCTTTTTCAACGGGGAGCCAATGCCAGCAGAAACAGCAGATCTAGCAGAATTAGGTCTTGGTTATTTAGGACTTGCATCTTCAATGTATCTAAAAGAGAGAGATCCTAAACTATTGCAAAAACAACCTTTCTGGAAAACAGCATATGAAAAAGCAAAAGAAAAAGTAGCAGAATTAGGAGAAAGAGCAAGAGACTGGATTCCTCAACCTGTTCCAGAACCGATTCCAATAAGAAATTATGAAACTTTGGAGGATTATGTTTAGAAAATGGCGCTTAGAACTTTTGAAACGGATGATGCAGTGTATTATTTAGGTTTGGGAAATCATTTAACATCGAGCGAGCCAATCTTTAGAAACGTAGATCTTTCTGATTTGGACTTTTTTGTGTTTGAAGATGGCTATGAAGAGGACCACAGTGACAAATCTTTCTTAGAAAATGAATTATCAACACATAGACAATATAGTGGTCTTTTTAGAAAGTTGAAAACTGAAAGTCCGGAGACAAAAGTATACGGAGTGGATATTACTCAGTCTATTATTGATATACCTCAATTGCCCTATAGGATATTGGATTCGATTCCTATTCCTGTTGGGATAGGACTAATAGAATCTTCAATAAGAGAATTGTCGAAAAACCCATCAAGAAGAGCTTTCTTAAAAGGAATTGTCGGAACATTTTTAACAAGCGATATAGCTATGCTTGTCAATTCTGGGGAATCAGAAATATCGCCCATTGTAAATTACTACAATACTAAATCAAATTTACCTCTCTTGAGTCCTGAAACAAGTCTAAGGGATGCGGCTATAGCAAAAAAACTTCACAATATTTAGTTCCTAAACATAAAAAAGAAAACCAAAAGGTTAAAGCTGGCCTGTTATTTGGAGCTGGGCATTCAGGAATAGAAACAAAACTAAAGCACCCATGGATAACTGACGCAACATTATCATTTTTTAATTATCTTCCTGCATATTGTTCAAATGAAAATTTTAATGAAGTAAGAGAGATAATAAGAGACGAGCAAGGAAATTTAAAAACAATATATCACAATTGCGGGTTGTTTTAAAAATGAAATCGGATATTAAATCAAAGATAGAGCATTGTTACGCATTAGCTGAACATGGTACTATAGAATTGGCACAATCCGGTTTACGATCTATAGTTGAGGATTTTTGCACGGAAACCGATAATTCTTTTGGAAGATCTGAATCTACCTTACAAGATATTCAAAAGACTTCACATCGAATTGGTGTAGAAGTAGCACTTCAATTCGCAGAGCATTTTTATGAAAATGGAGATAGAGGTGCTGCACGTGATTGGTTGCGTTATGCTAAAATGCATGCAAAACAATTAAAGTTAGATATTGCAGAAAATATTTCTGAGATGAAGCGTAAATATGGAGATAGAATACCGATTTTATTTTAACACAAAAATGAAACAAGAATTTACAATAACAAAGAAAGTAGCAAAACAAGGAAATAATTCAATAATTATATTGCCGAAGGTTTTGCAAAATAAAATAAAGCCAAGTAACTTAGTAGAATTAAAAATAAAAATATTAGACGGAGAAAACTAAAATGACAGAACAAGTAGAAGCTAATGAAAGGATTAATTGTTTTCACGGAACCCGCAACTTGGAGAGAGTTTTAGAGGCAGGAAAACTGTTCTGTTTTACAATGATCCCAATTGATCCAAGACCGGAGTGGGCAGTCGCAATTGAACGAGTATATCAAAAGCAGCTAGAAGACTATAGAAGTCTAGTAAAAGAAATCGCAGAGGTAGGTAAAAGGACAATAGCTCGAGAGGAAAACCAAGAAAAAAAACCTTGGTCTGATGAAGAGCTAGCGGATTTAGGCGTTCAGTATCTTCAGGATAACATTAAACAAATAGACTATAAGGAACTCGAAAGAAGACTTTTTATTTTTTTAACCCCCTCTTACATGACAGCGGTTGGACACATTACATCAAACTTAAGTCAATCTCAAGATACAGGAGTTTTTGAACTTCATGTTCCAAAAGGATTGTTAAGAAATGGGCTTAGTGAAAGGAATGGGAGTATGTTGCTTGTCCCAAGAGAATTAGATTTGAAGTATGCAACAAGATTATACACACCAAAGAATCATAAAAGATTTAATGAAGATTTAAAAAGGAGAGGTTTAGACATTGAAGTCTTGCCTATGGAATAAACATGGCAAAAAAAATATTAATTGTAGATGATGATGAGCAGATTAGAAACTTATGTAAGATCCTAGTGACATCCTTAGGGTACGAAGTAAGAACCGCTGAAAATGGAAAAGATGCATTAGAAAAATTAGCTGGATATAATCCGGATTTAATAATCACAGATACTAATATGCCTGAAATGGATGGAATCTCATTATGTCAGAAAGTCAGAGAATATCAAGAATATAGAAACACTCCAATTATTGCAGTCAGTGGCTTAGATAACAGAGACGCCATGTTAGGTGCAGGTGCTAATGATTATTTATCAAAACCATACAAATTAGACGATTTAGAAGAAATGTTAAAACAACACTTAGGAGGATAAAATGAACGTGATGAAAAATTTAGCAGCTGCAATATTAGCAGGGGCATTATATGCTCTACCTGCTAAAGGACAATACTTAAATTCAAATCAGCCGGAAGTTAAATGCCCAGTATACTCTAAAATCGTAGAGGATTCAACAATTTATCTAGTATCGGATCATGATGTAAGAGAGGCAAAACTTTTTGAATGGGCTTTTATAAATGGACTCTTCGTAAGATTAACTCCTTCAGATCATAGACCAGAAGAAACTCCTCTCACAAAAAGATTAAGAGACATAGCTGAAGTTGTAGAGGATGAAGGAAACTCTCTTTCAAATCAAGGATACTTGGGGCATACAAAAGAGATGACTTTTCTCATAGACAAAAATAATTACAAAGTTACCTTATTTAATATAAACGAGGATTATCCAGGATTCGATCGCATAAAAGCAGATCCACACTTTGATATGCTATCCATAGAAGTAACAAATGATCGCAGTTATTTAGGGATGTCGTTTGAGGGAATAACTGAAAACATTACATCAATAGCTGTAAGAGACAATGAAGATAATCAAGTTCCGATTACAACCGAAGAGGATGAGTCTTTGATTAGAAACAAGAAAAGCGAGATAGTTGGAGAACTATACGATCATCTAATTAATCAACCTGAAAAGGCAAAGCACGAAAAACTTGAATCAATTTTGAGATGAAAATAATTTATTGGAGGATAAAATGGCAAAAGAACAAGAGATGAGCAAGGACGAGCAGATAGGATTCCATAAAGGATCAATCGCAACCCTAGCAAAGGAAAGAGAAGAACTATTAAAAATAGTAAACATAGTAGAGCAATTAATTCAAGCACATAACGAATCCTTGAAAAAGCTTGGAGTTGATTTAGAAAAACAGGCAAGAGAATTCCAGGAAAAGATGAGAAAAGAAAAAGGAATAAAGCTTGATGAGAGAATTGCTTGAATTCCTAAGTTTATTAATACAAAGTTAGACTAGACCATATATCCAACAACGAAAAGCTTAAATAGAATTGGAACATAAATGTTACATATGAAACAAAAAAGTTACAAAATGGAAATTATCAATGAACTAATCAGCAATGACAATCACATAAGAGGAATTGCAAAGAAGCTAAATACAAATCACATGGCTATTGCAAGGAAGATGAAAGAATTGCAAGCCGAGAACGTAGTTGATTACAAAACAGAAGGAAAAAACAAAAAATATTTCTTGAAGAAAACGATCGAGGCAAGGAGTTATATCCTCTCTTCTGAGAATTACAAGTTAAATAAACTACTTAAAAAATATCCTAATCTACGAAGAATTATAGAAAAAATACAAGAAGACAAAAGGATAAAACTTGCTATCTTATTTGGTTCATATGCTAAAGGTTTAGCAAAGCAGGAGAGCGATATTGATGTTTATATTGAGACAAAGGATAAAGTGATAAAAGAGGACTTAAGTTCAATTAGTTCAAAGTTAAGCATAAAAATCGGAGAGTATGATAAATCAGATCCATTAATTAGAGAAATCGAAAAGAATCATGTCATAATAAAAGGCGTTGAATACTATTATGAAAAAAATAGGGTTTTTGATTAAACTCAGCAAAGAAGGGAAACTACAACTAGTTGAACCAAGCGAGGAGATAAAAGAATCCTACATCAAGAAATCAGAAAGCAATCTTTCTTCTGCCAAAATACTGCTTAGTAATGACAAGCTTGAAGAATCTGTCGGGCTTGCATATTATAGTATGTATTACCTACTCCTGGCATTACTCTTTAAAGTAGGCATAAAATCAGAAAATCATTCTGCCTCAATAATTTTATTGAAAGAAGTATTTCTATTGGATAATAAGGAAATCTTCAATGCAAAAACAGAAAGAGTAGACAAACAGTATTACATCGATTTTACTATATCAAAAAGAGAAGTCGAAGACACGGTAAGAAAAGCCGAAATTTTTAATAGTAAGATAATTGATTTTATATCAAAAACTAATAATGAAGAAATTACAGATTACAGAAAAGGATTTATTGATTTGCTGGATTTAAAACAGGAAACAATTAGAAAATGCTAAAACTCATCTCAAACAAAGAAAGAAAAATTCTGTTAAAGCAGCTGCAGGATCAATTCAGTTTTTCAGGAAGTTTAGATTATAATTTTTTCATAAACCAGGATAAGAAAGTATTCATCTTCAATAAAGATTTAGAAATAGATCTCTCAAAGATAAGAATTAATTCTCTAGGATTATATTTTGCAAACGTTGAAAATGAAATAAGATTAACTATAGAGGGCTCACAGCTAATCGGTCCTAACTCTAAAAAAAACATTCTTGAAGTCAATGAAGAGCAACTGCACAATTGGATTCGAGGAAGAGACATAGAAACAAATAAAGAATTTGAAGGCTTTGTGCTGATAAAAAACAACAACGATTTTTACGGCACTGGAAAATACAAGGAAGGAAAGGTACTTAATTTTGTTCCAAAAGAAAGAAGGCTAAAAAATTAAACTACTAAACTGATTTCAAAAACAGTTCACGATACACAATTTGTTCAACTTTTCTAACATCGGGTTGAACATAATCTATTCTATGCTCATAACACCACCCTCTGTCATTAAGTACATCGTATACCACCCTACTAAATCTAAACTCTTGCTCTTTGTTTTCAAATTTGAGATCCAAAGTATTCTCTAAGGGTACTGCTTCTCCCATAAATTATCGCAATAATCTAAGTTTTTAAGGTTATTCCTTCCAAAAATAATAAGCTAAAATCCCCGCTCCAATAAGGTTAGCAACGTCAGCAAGATTAAATATGTTATTCAAAAAGTCAATGTGAATGTAGTCTACAACGCCATGATAAAAGATCCGGTCAATTAAATTACTTATAGTTCCTCCTAGTAAAAATCCCATTCCAGCTTCCAGTTTTTTATTCTTCCTATGATAAAGGATAAATGCAACAACAATAACGCTAAAGACTATCAGAAAATTATTCCAGCCAGGGAGTAATCCAAAAGCAGCACCAGTGTTCAAGCTGTACTTAAATATAAAAAATTCATTTTCAAGGTCAAGGAAATAAAACTTAAGAATCCTATCGAGAATAACAACAAAAAGAGAAATTGCAAATAATTTTTTCACCATCGTGCTCGGCTTTTATCTTTTTCATCATCAACCGCATATCTTTCAAGATTAGCAAGCCTTTGGTTCAAATTATCAAGTTTGGCGCTTATGACATCAAGCTTAGCAAGAATAATCTCATTGCTTCCTGAAGATTGCTGCATAGGCTGTTGCGCCTGCCCCCATTCTCTTCCAGCATCTGAAAATCTATCAGTTCTATTTTGGCGTTGCTGAAATTTTTCTTCATATCCCCTGCTCCAGGGAGGAACTTCAGTCTTTACATCATCCAAGTCTTCATTATAAGCCTGCTCCTCGCTATCATCCTCATTTTTTTTGCGTGACCTAAGCCAATTAAAAATTCCCATGATAAATCCAAGACACTTCTAATATAAAAAAGTTTTTATAGAAACAGGCATTAGCAGGATTATGCCAGATGATGATTCTTCAGAAAAACAAAGGCAAAAAGAGCTGGAAAAACTAGATGAAAGACAGTTCGGAGAATCAACAGTTAAAAGAGCGTTGATAAGACATTACAGCAAGAAATACAAAAATCTTCCTTCAGAAGAAAGAGATGCAAAAATCGTAGCAGCAATAAAGAACACACTTCCTTTAGAGTCAAGTGCAGACATAGATATAGGCCCGACAAAGATGGGTTATTCAATTGGTGAAAAGACCCCTTCAGATCTATCAGGATTAGGAAGCTTTATCGACGGCAAGTCGGGATATTTATTAATTTACGACTCGTTCTCAGAAGGTTTGGAGCCGGTTTATTTCTGGATAGTCGATTACATGCGCGACAATTACTGGGGGACGGGATTGGAAGTTAAGAAAACATTAGACGAATTTCAGGGAGCAGTTGGCTCTGGGTTCTTTGGAGACTTAGGAACAAGGGCTTCAATAATGCAGGACAGGGCAATGAAGATGCTCACAACAATAAATTCAGTGGTAAGGTCAATAATAAATATTCTCTACGATTTGAAAGAATTTGATCAAAGATTAGATTTATACAAAAAACTAAAATCATATGACGATTTAGAAAAAAATAATGCAAGATTATCCTTGAAGCAGGTTTGGATGGACAGAGTTGATATCCAAAGAGGAAGAGGAAGCATAAACATGATGGCTCAGCAGCTTCAATTTGTAACTTTAAGAGATGCGTTCATGGCAGCAGACTCAGTAGAAGAGGTTATGGGCGATGATAAAAGAGAAGGCATGGATTTAAATGACAGGGTTAAAAGAATTCTAGCTCCGAGAATACAGGAATATCTCGCCTGGGAAAAATTATCAGAAACAGAGTTAACAAGAAGATATAAAATAGAAAGAGCATATCTGAAATCGCAGGTAAATTCTCTAAAACTTTATTCTCAGTGGGCTAGACCTTATTTAAAAGCAGCACAGCAGTTAATGTCTACTGACTACAGGACAGCGGATTTGGTTTCTATTTTCAACAACATGCAGCTTCAAGTCAGTTTATTTGGAAAGAAAGAAATGAGACCTTCTGATGTACTCCCGAAAACGTCATCTAATTACATATTTACAAAGAATAAATTTGCCAATATTAAACTGCCGAAGAAGATTTATTCTTGCGTTGAAGTTACGATGACTTATAGAACTATCCCGCATAGTACTTCAAGATCAGAATCTGGCTACCATTACACCCAAGGAGGAAGAGTAAATGTAAAATTCCGTGGTTTCGGTTTAGATGAAGATGAGGTTAATGCAGTTGAAAAAGAAGAATTATATCAAGGTCTAGAATTAATTGAGAGCATGACAAAAGATTCGCTTGAATCAATGCAGGATGAAATAGCAAAATATCTTGAGCAGGAAGAGAAAGAGACAGAAGACCCAGAAGAAAAAATAAAAAGATTAGAGCAGCTGATAAATAGCGTGTCAGATAAGAAAGCAATAGAGAAATATAAGAAAGAGATTAAAGACATCATGAAGAAATTAAAGCCTAAAGAAGAAAACATTCTAACTTCATTATCAAAAGGAACGAAAGAAATCTTCGACCCGCTACAATCATTATTCAAGCCAAAGCCAGATCTTAATTGGATTGGAAAGTTGGCAAGAGATGAAGCAAAGAAAGCATCTGTAAGGAGTGCATACCAGATTTATCTCGTATATAAGAAATCTCATGGCATGGTTACTGAATGATCCAGCATGGTTCAGATAATTTTAAATAAGCCTTTTCATTTTATCTATGTATGAGTATTAGAGTAATTCTGGAGCAGCTCAAGAAAGAAAAGAATCCTCTAGAGTATTTGGAAAAAGAATTAAAGAAAACAAATGATAAAGAACTGAAAAAAGAAATAGAAAAACTGATTGATAAAGAAAAGAAAAGCAAAAAACCAGAAGGAAAAAAAAGTGAAATAAAAACAGCTTCAAATATTCCATCACTAGAGCATATTGCAATGAGCATTCCGAGAGCAAGACTTCCAGAAACAAGCACAGAAAGATTAGTTGATTATCAGTCAAGGGCAAGATCAACCATTCCAACATCAAATCTTCCTCAATCACCTTTGCAATCAGAGCAGCAAAAAAGCAGGCAGCGCGGATATTCGGAGGATTACGGCTCAAATATAAAAGCAGATTATATAACAACAAAGTCAGAATTTCAAAGGTCATTGGAAACATCTGGACTGACAACAAAAGCAGGATTTACGACGACAGCAGAGTCAAAGCATGCAATCCAACAAAGAGCAGGCGAAAGGAAAGACTATATGGATGCAAGGGATAATTTAAATATGCAGCAGTATAGCTTGAGAGATGAGATGGTAAAGGAAGATTTGACCGGGCTTAGCTCAGATTTGAAACAAGCAAAAAGGGGGAGGAGTGAAATAAAGAGTTACCATGGCTGATATTTTTAAAAAAGAATACGCCGGATCGATGGATTCAAAATATTATTTTACATCTGATAAAATACAAGCGGGATTAATAGGGGCAACTGCTTCTCCTCAAACCCCCAACCAGATCGGAGAATTGACTTCTAGATTGAATCAGGGATTAAGAGCAGTTGAAATCGGAGCAATGAATCAGCGACTTCTAGATCAAGTTCCATTAAAGCATTTTACAGAGATGAAAAGACTAAACAAACTGACTGGAGCAGAAGCAACACTACATGCACCAATTCAGGATTTAGACTTGGCAGGATTTACTCAACAAGGATGGAATGATTATGAAAGAAAAGAATCTGTTGAGAAATTAAAATCTGTGATTGACCGAGCACATGCACTTGACGAAAAGGGAAATATCCCGATAACGGTTCATGCAGGCGGATTTCCGGCAATGAAATGGCAGAAAGAAGGATTACACGAAGGAGGGGAAATAAAAGAAGGAGCGAAACCAATTCAGGATCAAAGATCAGAGATGATTGCTGTGAATCAAGATACTGGCCAGATGCAGCCATTTAGGTATCGCGAGAAAGAATACATCTCTGGAAAGAAAATGGCATGGTCTCCTGAATACTCTATTGGAAATTTGAACAGGACTTCCTGGGACGATGAAAAGCTCAGGATCATGCAGTGGAAGAAGGAAATGAACGAAGTGCAGGATAGATTTGGTAATATCAACAATCAAAAATTGGATATATTAAGAAATGCTGAACATAAGAAATTGCTTACAGAAGAAGAAAAAACGGAGCTGGCTAAACTAAGTGTAGAGGAGAAAAAAGTTGATAACTACAGGGAGGAGACTTATACGCATATCCGCTCCCTGGCAGAGGATATGTACAATAGATACAAGAAATTCAACACAGATGAGGATGAATTTGAAAAGGGACAACATGAAGAACAGTTTAAACATGTGATAAATAAAATGAGAGATGATGAAAACAAAATTAAACGAGTTTTTAATGAGCTGGAAGGTAACAGGAAAAAGTTGGAAAGTGTAAGAAATGAAAAGGAACACAAGGAGCTTACAGAAGAAAGAAAGAACCTGATAAAAATCTACAAGGATACTACTTACGAGCAATCAGAAATAATCGCAAGGGCTGTGGAAGAACTTCCTGCGCCAGAGACTTGGGTTCCAATTGATCAATTCGCAAAGGAAAAAGTCTCAAGCTCGATAACCGAAGCTGCGCTGTATGCTTACAAAAAATATGGGGAAAAAGCTCCTATAATTTCCATGGAAAATGTTTATCCAGAATTCCCGCTGTCAAGGGCAGAATCGCTGAAAGGTACAATTGAAGATGCGAAGAAAAAATTTAGGGAAGAACTAACCAAAGACAAGAAGCTAAACATCAGCGAAAAAAAAGCAGAAGAGATTGCAAATAAAATAATCGGAGTTACATGGGATGTCGGGCACATCTACATGCTGAAAAAATACGGCTACAGCGACGAAGACATTAAGAGAGAAGCAGCAAAAATAGGAAAGCACGTTTCTCATATTCATTTAACAGATAACTTTGGCTTTGAAGACAGCCATCTTCCTCCAGGAGAAGGCTGGGTAAATATAAAAGAGCAGCTGAAAGAAATTGAAGATAGTTTGTCTGATGAGAAAAAAAGAAATATCAAGGCAATTGTGGAAGCTGGAGAATTTGTCGCTAATTTCAAGGAAGTTCCTCATCTCTATGCACTGTCGCATTTAGAAAGCCCGCTGTACCGCGATAATTTGGGGCCAAGCTGGGAAAACGTGTGGGAGACACAGGGGCATTACATGTCTGGATTTGGGGAAATGATGCCGCAGAAATACATTGACTTATATGGCGCTCCAGGTTTCGCGCAACTTCCAAGAGAACTCGCAGGAACTGCAACAACCCCAGAGCGAGGTAGATTTGCAGCGTCGCAACAAGAAGAAACCTAATCCAAACCAAACTTTAATATATATCATATAATACAAATAATTTAAAATAAAAAATGAGGTGAAAATTTGCCGCCAAAAAAGCCTGAGAAGAGTGAAGTAAGGAAAAAAATTCTTGAAACGGACCAAGAAATTGCTTATGATTTTGCAATTAAAGCTTATAAAAAGTTTCAAAACGTTATAAAATCAATAGCATTATTCGGATCAGCAGCAAAGCAGACAGCAACAAAAAAGTCAGACATCGATATAATAATTATTGTAGATGATTGCACTGTCCTCTGGGATGAAGAATTAATTGCATGGTATAGAGAAGAGCTTTCAATTTTAATTTCTCAGCAAAGTTACAAGAAAGATTTGCATATCAATACTGTAACGCTCTCAACTTTCTGGAAGGAAATAAAAGAAGGAGATCCAGTTGCAATAAATGTTTTAAGATACGGAGA
This sequence comes from Candidatus Woesearchaeota archaeon, assembly GCA_964367085.1. Classification (GTDB taxonomy): domain Archaea; phylum Nanobdellota; class Nanobdellia; order SCGC-AAA011-G17; family ARS1403; genus JACPIN01. The sequence goes on along the minus strand of CAYIWL010000002.1, from coordinate 16,732 downwards.
GCCTTTAGTTGACTATGGCGGATTATTCTCTCCATTAAAAGTTCTTTTGCGACGAGGAAAAATCAGGCCGACGCCAGAAGCAGTTTATATTTCACTTCAAAGAGCCCCTATGCACTTATCAAGATCAAGATTTGCAATACTTGGAGCTGTAGAAGGATTATATTGGGCAATGGTTGATGCAGCACATGCAGCTTTAATGGCAGCAGGCCATTCTCCCCCATCTCCTGAACATGTTTATGACATGTTAAAAAAAGTCCTGCCAAAATTAAATTCAAAATATCCTGCTTACTTTAGGGAGATGTATATGGTGGCGCATAACATAACTCATGGAAATGTAAAATCATTGCATGGAAAGCAGATTGATGATCTAAGAGAAAAAGCAGAAGACTTCGTAGCTGAGATGAAGAAGCAGGTTAAGAGATTTGAGTGAAAATAAAAAAAGAAGCAGACTTATTTCTGCTCTTTTGGCTTTTCAGCTGTATACAGTATTGATCCTGCTACAGGGTTCTCAACTAATTTAGCCAGTTTTTCTCTATTCACACTGTATGAAGGCTTTTCATCTTTGCCTTTCTCTTCTTGGATGAACTCACTTGCAATTAGTCTATATCTCAAATCCCTAATCTCTTCAGGATTTCCATAAACTGGTTTTGTAAGTATAGGCATCTTAGTTGTTTTTCTTAAAGAGTCAGCAGCATACCGATTTGCCTCGTCTTGAGAAACTTCAGGAATCACAAATAATTGCTGAAGTGCATATGAGATTTTTGCTATGGCATCGTTAACGTCTTTAGCACCTTGCAAATCTTTATTGAATTTTTCAACTATCGCTTCAAGGATTTTATCTTTGTTTGCCTTGTATCCGGCTTCAATCCCCTTTAATCTAGCAGACCTGGAGCCTTCTAATTTCAGATAAGCACTACCCCTGTCTCCTTCTAGCTGTCCTAATGTTTGTTCGTAAGTAGAAGTTCCTGGTTGTTCATTGCTTAATATGCGCGTAGCTACGTCTAATAGACCAGCTTGCTCACTTGGATCTTTAGCAAGGTCATAACTGTTTAAAACATAAGATAATCCAGATATATTCCTCATTTCTCCGACTATGCTTTCTAATGTTGGTTCCTGATTTTGTTTTTCTTCTGCCATTTATTTACCTCTATTTTCTTAATTTTATACTAAAAAGAGAAAAGCGCTAGTATATAAAGCTTTCTATATTATATTACTTTAAAGTAGTTACATATTTACTATGATAATTTCTTCTACATACTACCCTCTTGCACGATTCTAGCCGTAGCAAGATTTATATACTTTTATATACTTTTATATACTTCTATGGAAATTGAGGTTAACGTAAAATATAAGGGTATTAAGGAATGGAAAGATTCTATTAGGAGAGTAGAACATGTTATTGATAGGATGCAATTAAGAGGAATTTTTGAAAGTCAAATCAAAGAAGCTGTCCAAAAAGGTGCTAAAAGGCTAAGAAAAGACGGATCTTTTATTGCTGAATATAGATGGTTTAAAGTGGTTTATAGGCAGTTCCAATTAGAAGATATAAGAAAGATTTATCCAATAACTGTCATGGAGGTTTGAAATGAAAGATATTGAAAAAATCAAGAAGATGAGGTTTCCATGCCCTTGTGGAGGAAAAATTAGATGGGAAAAGGAGAAGGTAATACAAGATGAAATCGATTGTGGGGTTTTGGATGTGGAGATATGTGATAAGTGCGGAGACCAATATCTGCCTAGTTGGAGCATGCAGATTGTTGAACAGAAGCTACAGGAAGCTGGATTGTGGGGGATTGGAAGGAAAGAGATAAAGTTTTGGAAAACTGGGAACACTGTAACTTTAAGATTTCCAACTAAGTTCGCTCAATTATTAGGACTAGACAAAATAAGTAAAGGATATGTGTATAAAGAAGGAGAAAGAAAATTAACAATTGAGTATTAAATTTCAAAGTAAAAAATGGATGATGTATGCTATGTGATAACTGTAAAATTAAGGTGGTAATATGCAGATGAAATGTCCATTGTGCAATAAGGGTAATTTAAGAAAAAAAGAAATAGATGAAAGAATGTTTGGGGTTTATCTAGGAAAATTTCCTGCAGATGTTTGTGATGTTTGTAATGAATCATTTACTGACGAAGAAACAACAAGAATGATTGAAAACGTTGCCAAGAAAAAAGGGATTTGGGGCTTAGGCCTAAAAACAAAGATAGCAAAAACAGGAAACAGCTTAGCCGTAAGGATTCCGAAAAGGATAGCAGAGTTTCTCAATTTAAAAGAAGGAGAGGAAGCATACATCCATCCAGATGCCGATAGACTAGTGATTGAGAAAAGTTAACTATTAAATATTATTCTCTATGAGATTGGCAAAAAAACAGCAAGGCATCATTTACAAAAGTTTATAATAAGTTCCAAGGCTGTCCGGCTCTCCTCTATAAACCGTTGTAAAACCTTTTTTCTCAAAAAATCTAGACATCGAGTAAGAAGCCCCAATTCCAACTATTGCAGCTGCATTAAATTCATTTTTTGCATCAAATATCATCTCTTCAAGCAAAGCAGAGCCGGACCCCTTTCCCCCTCTTTTTTTCGTCATTCTTTTTTGGATGATCAGGATAAGAAGGATAACTATTCGGACAAAAATGTATCATACTAGCAAAGATATCCCCTATCTTTAACTCCCCGATTTTTGGCAACAGCCATCTAGACTCATCATCAACTATCCTAGCTACTAATAATCCAAATCCTGAATCTCTTCTCCTTGGAACATTTACACCATACCTAATAGAACCAACTCCCTTAAAGCCATCAGAAACTGAAGTTGATATTTTTCTCGTAATCCTAATTTGCGAAGTGCTAATCATTTTACTTTTCAAAAAATATAAAAAATAATGAATTTAAGCTTAACTAAAGATTAAGTGCGAGTGTAACCCAGAAATATATGTCATTGGCTATATTTTTCCTAGAGTCTGATTTACAAATACCTAAACCTCCTTTTTTGACCGTCTAAATATAGAATATATCAATTTAAGATAACTACATTATCTAATCTTCTAAAATCATTATCTAGGGTTATTAAAGTCGCATTTTTCTTAATTGCAGACGCATAGATCAAGGCATCAATTGCATGGAGAGAATGCTTAAAGGAGATTTCTACGGCATTTAGGGCCACATCTTCAGATACAGAAAGTACTAAGCTTCTCTTCTTAAGAAAGTCCAGAGACTGCTGAATTTCGGAAAGCTGCCTTTTATCTTTTAACATTTTCAGCTTAATCTCAAAAATAGAAAGTGCAGAGCTCAATAAAAAATCATCGGATTCTACAACGGTTTTAATCTTAATATTCTCAGCATAGAAGTAGGAAAGCCATGCAGAAGAATCAAGAAACTTAGAATCGGTCATTTTTGTCTCTCAAATCTTTCAATATCCACTTTCTTGATTTCTTGCCTAAAAATCCGTATAAAGATTCATTTTTTGCTCTGGATATAGTTATCTTTTTTATTGCTTCATCATACGAATTAGATTTAGTTTCATTCTTCAATTTCTTTAGGAGTTCTAAAGTTGTATCCTGCACTTGAATTGTTGTTGTCATATAATTATATATCTATAGTGTGTATATAAGCATTTCGTTTTCACAAATCCAGCACTTCAAACCCATAACTTTTACTTTCATCTTTAATTTTTATTTTCTCTTCTCTTTCTTTCACTTCTCCTTTGTAAACTTTCCCGCCAACACCATCAACAGTAACAATCAGTCCTCTATTAAGCAGAGCAGTGGAATTTTCAGCAATGACAAAAGGGACTCCTAGCTGCCTGCACAAGATCCCTAAACAGCTTCCTAAGCTTCCTTCATTTACAACAACGCCTTTTACTTTGTCAATCATTCCAACTAGCCTAGGATCAGCAGTTTCGCAAACAATAATTTCAGAATTTGAAACAACCCCGCTATTTATCTTAGGGCTTCCGCCAACCCCACGAACTAAAATCTCTCCGTTTAAATTATCCTTGTCAATTATCTCCTGGAAATCAAAAAGCCTTACATGAAAAACTTCTATCTTTTTTCCAATCCCGAATTCAATAATTACAGGTTTGTCATAAACTCTTTCAATCTTCTGAGTTAGTCTGGAAATATCTTCAATCTCCCAGGCCTGCAAAACTCTTTTCTCACGCTCTTCAATTAATTTTTTTCTTACAATCTCGTTAGTATTCAAATCTCTAATCAATTTTAATTTTTTCTTGGCAATCAGCTCTCCTTTAACTCTCAAGTTGCTGTCGATTAAATAGATATCCGGGCTAATCTCTCCTCTCGTTATCAGCTGACCAAGGCCGAAAGCAGCTTCAATTATCATCTCATTTTCTCTGTTCATAGGATTAGAGCTCAAAACAATCCCGCTTTTATTTGTATCAACAAGTTTCTGGACAAGAACAGCAAGAGAATTATCAGTATTATTTTTTTTCATGTTCAGGATATTACCGACGCTGTAAAGGCTGCTCCAACATTCCTTTACTGAGTTTATCAAATTCTTACTTCCAAGAATGCCTAGGAAATTACTGCATGCTCCGGGCAGATCAAAAACACTGCTAGATCTAACAGAAACAATTGCATTGCTCCTTCCGCTCTTAATAAGGCTAAGGACATTGCTGCTCGCTCTTAAAACATCTTCATTCACATTCAAATTTTCATAAGCTTCAAAGATCTCAGATTCAAGTAATTTAGAAATATTCTCTCTCATTATAAGGTTTTTAATTTTTTCAGACGCTCTTCCAACTTCATCAATGTTTTCGAAGTTAAGGTTTTTCAAAATCTTTTTAACCTCGCTAGAGATATTATTCGACTCCATGAACTCTTTAAATGCGTCAGTAGAAACAACAAAACCATTAGGAACCGGAAAATTCTTATTATAGAGGTCTGCAAGATAAGCTCCCTTCACCCCGGATATTTCCACATCGTTTTTATTAAGATCCTTAAGCCAAATAACGTTTTCCATTGCCTAAGAGATAAGTTTCTTATTAATATTCTTTTCTGAAACAGCTCGTGGCATGGATAATTATAAATATAACTCAACTATAATGATTTTATGCCAGCTCCGTTAATGAAGCTCAACGAAACACTAGCATTTCTCACAGATTTGAGAATAACTTTGGTGAAAGCTCATAGAGATTATAAAGCAGTTTACAAGGGATATGTAATTGGAACCGTAGCTATCAGACATGGCGGAGAAAAAGGAATAAAGTTGCCTTATGTCTGGAAGATATTAAGAGAGAAACTGAAAGTAGATGGATTAATAGAAGGCTCAAAAGAATATGACAATGAGTTAAGAAAGCTTAGAATGAAGATTAGGTGAGATCTAAAGACTAGAATTTTAAGCATCGTACTTTCTAATCATAGACTTTTGGTCGCTTATCAATTTTTGATATAAGAATTACATCCTCATGTTCATTTATTTTATACAATGCTCGGTAGTCTCCTATACGATACCGAAATATTTTCTCTCCATTTTCATCTCTACCAATAAATTTTGAATCACTTGGTACAGGATTTTTACTTAAATTTTTGAGTTTTTCCCTCTATTCTTAACCGCAAATGCTCGTCTAATTTATCAAGAAACTTCTTTGCACGTTCAGATGCATGAACAGAATACACTCAAGCCAGCCTCTTTGTTTTTCCCCTCTTAAAGTCTTCCTCAGCTTCTTTCAATGCTTCTAAATCATCTCTTGTAAGTACCACGTCAAGATCTACTACATGACTTTTGATATAATCCAACTCTTCTTTAATGCTGTCGAGCTTATCTAAAATGAGTTTAGTATTTTCCATATAATCGAGATTACAAGCTTGCTTTATATAATCTTCCATCACTTCTAAGTTTTAGCGAATAGAATTTATTCTGGATTTTGAACTTCATCTAATTCGCCTAGCAATTCTTCGTCACATTGAGCGCAATGATATGTAATAGGATATAGCTCTTTTTGGAACATATTCTGTGAGACTGCAGCCAAATGAGTCATATCCGAATTCAACCTTAAGCCCTTAATCCTTGAATATATTCTTCCGTCACTGCAAGCCTTAATAAATGAACTAGTATAATCCTCAGCACCATCTATGTATACTTGAACTCTCTGAGCAAGAGCGTTTCTTAAAAAAGGCTCGGTTGGATCTATTTCTGCATATTCTCTAACTTTTTCCCCCAAGTCTCTTAAATCGTCGCTTTTTTCTCTTAAATCCGATAATTGTTCACATTCACAGTTCATTTTTTAAAACCTCAAAGTTTACCTCCGGATTTTCAGTTTTTAAACCTTTCTATCATAACTACTCACAAAGAACAACAAATAAAATATGCTACTGTTTTATCTCGTTTATCACAATTAAGGACTTGAAAGGAAGCCTGTGATTCGCATGTTTCAAAGCATCTTTAGCAGCCTCTATTCCACTTTGGTTTACATAGACAGTAAAAATACTTTGATTTTTCCTAAGCTGTGCAGCTATTCCAATAACTTTACCAAATGCCTGCTGCATTCCTGTTTGCATTCTATCCGCTCCTGCTCCCACTAACATTTTATTCTCGCGTAAAGCATGATGAGGATATACCATTATTCTGAAATAATATCCATTTCTTCCAAGCGCATTTTCTAATCTTCTGTTGCTGACTTGCCTTGCACTCTCTAAAGCATTATCTCTTACTTGCACTCTTTCTTTAGTAACAAGATCAATTTTATGAGTAAACCGCTTGCGACCATCTCCCATGTGATATCTAACCAGTCTAGAATTAGGAATTGCCTTGACATAAGCTTTTGGCTTGTATTTGCTCTTTCTAGTGTAAGCTCTCGTAACATTTCTGTAGCATTTGAATTTTCTTAGTGTTGCCATTTTTTCACGTCGTTAATTTATTTTCCAAGCCAGAGTTATCTGCTTTACCAGATTTAACTCCATATAACCCAGTTGGATGAGTTGCGCGAAAAAGGATAAGCCGAAGCCTTTGAGTTTTCATTACCTTGCCATCAACACTAATCAAGGGTTTTCTAAAAATCATCACCTTATCATAAACATTAATTTCTTCAGGCTGATTGTCAATCCATCCAGCAATATACTGGTAAATTTCACCATTACCGATTTTTATAGCTGGATCATAATATTGCAATATTTTCCTTGAAAGATCCTGATTTGTATATCTTACCATTTTATTTTATCTCAACTTCCTCGCCAATTGCCTGTCCTGGAACTCCTCTTTCTAATATCGCTCTTACATTCCCGGAATTCCCATGGTAGCTGCTAATCTTCCCTTTTATCTCTTTTCCAGCAGGGCTTTTCCAGATAACTGTTTTCCCGATCAAGTCTTTTGTTTTTTCCTTAGAGTTTATGTTTTCAACTTTAAGAATTATCTGCCTAGTATTCTGCCTTCTCCTGCTCCTTCTAAAACTTGCAATTCTTGCTTTCATTTTACAATAGCTTGAATAAAGTCTTTAAAAAGATTTCTAAAAAAATTTATGGAAATCCACTACAGAGTCTCAACTCACCTATACTAAAAATGCCTAATATAATGCATCAAAACCTTTATAAACTATAAGTTTATATATATAAACTGTGAGTTTAGATGAGAAACATAACAGATAATGAAATGCTTTTTGTACTTACAATATTCAAAACCCCCGAGTTAGAGTATAATGCAAATAGTATTGCTCATCATATTGGTATAAGCTCAATGGGAGCTTTAAAGATAGCAAAGAAACTTGAAAAAGAAGATGTAATAATATCGGATGAAAAGGGAAAAGCTAAGTTCTTCAGATTTAATTTTAGCAATGACTATGCAAGACAATACCTAAAGTTCCTGCTGATGAGAGAAGCAGAGGGCTCGCATCACTATGTCAAGGTATGGATTTCTGAAATTAAGAAAATAAAAAATGCCGACGCTGCAATTATGTTCGGCTCTGTTTTAAAAAAGCATCAGGAAGCCAAAGATATAGACATCATGATAATTACAAATCAAAAAAGATTTTCAAAAGTGAAAGCAGAAATAGATGGGATAAACAAGATAAATATTAAAAAAATCCACCCCCTCTATCAGACTAAAGAAGATTTTGCCAGAAACATAAGAAAGAAAGATAAAGTCCTGCTTAATGCCCTTAAAGGGATTATTGTTTTTGGAGAAGAGGTGATAATTGATTCACTAAAACCCATGTAAAATGAGTCATGCAAAGAACAAAGTTGAATGGTGCTTGAAAAAATCTGAAAGAGAACTCAAAGAGTCTGGAAAGCATCGCGGTTTAGCAAAGGTTAAGCCTGACAAATCAAAAGCAAGAGATCATATCAAAAAAGCAGAACACTACTTTAGTGCGACAGAGTATCTGAACAGAGGAAATTTCTCTGACATAAGCTCAAGCACAGTATTTTATGCAATGTATCACTGTTTGCTGGCAATTGCTACAAATTTCGGATATGAATCTAGAAATCAGGAATGTACTTTCGCACTAATTTACAGCTTAATAGAGGAAAATAAAATCGACTTAGAAAAAGAAATAATTTATAAGATGGCAGCCCTTAACACCGAAGATATCAGTGAAAAGACAATAATAGAGATTAGAGAACAGTATCAGTATGGGACGGAGCTTTCAATTAAAGATGATCTCTACCAAGAAATTCTAGAGTTAGCAAGAGTAATTATTACAAGAGCTAAAATTATTATAGAAAAATAAAAAGATTTCTAATGATGAATTCTTAATTCTTAAAAATAGAAATTGAGAAATATAAATATTTATAAAGTTGTTATCAAAAATAAGTCGGACATGGTAAGTAAAAAATTTAGAGAAGAATTTAGAGAAGTAATGCAATCAAACACAGGATGTGCAGTTATCATGGCTGGTTCTGACAGTGATAAAAATCATATTGATGAAGTAGTTAAATCATTGCAAAAATATGAAATTCCTTTTGATATAAGAATTTTCTCAGCACATAAACAACCAAGTGAGTTAGAAGCAGTAATTAGAGAATACAATGAAGTTAGTGGTTCAGTTGCTTATGTTGCCGTCGCTGGTGGTTTAGATGCTTTATCAGGAACATTATCATATCATTCATTTGGTCCAGTAATAAGTTGTCCGCCAGATGGCTTAGAAAACAGAACATGTTTATTAAATCCTCCAGGAAGTTCTAATTCCACAATTTATAGATCTACAAATGTTGGAAGATTTATAGCACAAATGTATTCTGGGGTAAATCCAAAATTCAGAGAGTTATTAGGAAAAGAAAATGTTATTAAGATAAATTCCCTCAGAGAAGCGGATGTTAATTTTCAAAGAATGTATGGAAGCGGAAGTGACTAAATGAAAGATTTCTTAACGCAGGATGAAGCAAGAAGATTAGTGTATGGATATATGGAACAAGATGACAAGATACAATCTACTCAAGAAATTCTAGATTCTGGTTTAATTCCTAAATTAAAAGGATTCGAAGTTAGACCAGGAAAAGTTTCTGATTCTATTTTTGGCGGAAGGGTAGATTATATTGATAAAAAGGGGCAAAGGATCGAATTTGAAAATCCAGCTCTTGAAACAAAGAGTGGTTTGCCTTTAAGAATTATGGTCAGGACTAAGAGGATATCAACACATGATATAAATAGGGGAGAGATTCCATTCAAGGATCAGATTCTTGCAGTAAATCATAATTATATGAGGAGAATGCTCAGCTCTGCTATTGGAACGTCTCAATTTGAAGTCGATGGACTGCCAGATAATTCAATTGTAATCGCAGCAGAAAATTTAAGACAAATCTCATTCGAAAACGTTCTCAGAGCATACATGGCTAAGAGCTCAACATCAACTTCTTTATATCAGCATTATATTAAAGGTGGTAGAAATTTCTGCGGGCATATACTCCCAGATAACCTTGTAACAAATGGTATATTGCCTTATATAATGGATACACCATCAACAAAATCAAGTGAGCATGATGAATCAGTTTCTCCAGAGCAATTATTTCAAAATGGAATATGCACACCACAACAATATGCTCAAATAAGAAACAGCTCATTGTTTGCTTTTGGAATAGTATCGCAATTTCTAAAAGATAAAGGATTGATTGCAGTAGACACTAAAACAGAACATGGAATAAACAAAAGAGGAGAAATTGTTTCTCAAGATGAAATCTGGACTATGGACTCTTCAAGATTCTGGCTTTTAAATGATTATGATGAACAACTAAAAAAATTAGCAAGAGGAGAAGTAAAAGAGCTTGATCCTAGATCATATTCAAAAGAATTTGCAAGGGGATTTTCTGAAGGAGAAAAAGGTTATACAGATGAACAAAGAGCACAAATAGCGGTTAGATATATCGAAGGAATTCAGCATTTATTGGGGAAAAGATTTGAATCAGATTTAAGATCAAATGAAGAAAGAATTGTTTCAGGCATAGAAAGAATTGTTTACCAGTTGGTAGCTTAATCTAAAATGGATAAAGATATTGATTTAGTTTCGAAGTTAGATGATGAAGAAAGAATTTTTAGAAGGCATTCATTAAGATCTATTTCTCCAGACGATGGCAAGTATGTGAAAACCTCAGCCAAATTAGCTGATTATCTCAGTGCTGAAGCAGAGTGGAGGTGCTGTGTTCATATTCAAAAAGTTTTACTGGAAACAAGAGTAGAATTTGGACAAGCAAAACAAAGACATCTAGATGAAGTTGAAAAAGCATTTGACAAAATAAATCCATTAAATATAACCCTTCTCGAAGAACAAGTTACAAGACATGATCAGTTAGCGGTTATAGAAGAAATAGGAAGATATGTATCTGAAGAAACAAAAGCCTTGCTCCATCCTGGAACGACATCTTATGATATATTAGACACAGCTCGTTCTTATCTATTTAAAAAAGCATGGAAGGAAGCAATAAAGCCAGAAATAGCTAAAACAATAGAAAAATTATGTGATATTAGCGAAAGGTCAGCTGATATTATGCAAATAGGGAGAACACATTTGCAAGACACATCTCCAGTTACATTCGGATTGACAATTTCAAGCTATGCAGCAAGAATAGCAGATAGAGTATCTGAAACAGATAGAAGTTTCTCAAGACTAAAAGGAAAAATTTCAGGCATTGTTGGAACAGGAGCAAGCATAGATATGGTTATTGGAGAAGGAAGATCGATGGAATTTGAAAAGAGAGTTCTTGAAAAACTAGGCTTAAACCCAGATTATACGGCATCGCAAATAGTTCAAAAAGAAAGATTAGCTGATGTTGGAAATAGTTTAACAACTTTAATTCATGTTTTAGGTGATTTTACAAATGACATAAGAATTTTATATTCCTCTGCAGTTAATGAAGTAACATCAAGAGATAATGCTGAAAGATTAGGAGGATCAAGTGCTGATGCAACAAAGAATAATCCTATTGATTATGAAAACGTGGCTGGAACGCCAGCAATTGTTGAAAGCGGAATGCGCTTGTTATATGGGATGATATCAACAGATCTACAACGAGATTTAAGAGGCTCAAAATCAGCAAGGTATCAACCTCAATTGATGATGACAGAAACATATGAGTCTTTTGTGAGAGTAAATAGATGTTTAACTCAACTTTCTATCAATGAAGATGTTATTGAAAGAAATCTAAATGTAGTAAGAGAAAATCCAAGTGAAGCAATGGTAGCAATACTAAGGGGAGAAGCCTGGATTCATTCAAAATATGGAGTAGGACATGATTTTGTAAGAGAGATTGGAAGAAGAGCAAAGAAAGAAAGAAGAAAATTATTAGATGTTTCATTAGTGGATTCCGAATTTAGAGAATTATATTCATCTCTTCCAGAAAATAAAAGACGAGTATTGCAAGGAAAGTTGGAAAATTATTTAGGATCAGCTAAAGAAAGAACAAAAATTAATATTGAATACGCAAGACAGGTTATAGCAGGACAAGAAAGTTACAAGAAAGGGGCGGTTAGTTATGATTAATACCCAACTAAAATCTCTATTTCTTTACCGAAAATAGCTTTCAGGCTCTCAAAGGTTTTTTCTTTTACAAACACATTTCTTGGAATCTTTTCCTTGACTACAAAGTTCTCAAATTCTTCAAGGCTTGACTGCTCAACTCCAAGTATGCTTCCGTCTTTTCCTACTTTACCTTTTCCAATTTTATCCTTTTTAGCGCTGTCCTCGATTATAAAAGCTACTTCGTCAAACATCATCACTTCTCCGAGCTTGTTATCATATTTAACCCTTACAGTTATCCTGTCCAGCTCTCTAGCTCTCTTTAACTGGATGTAATCAATTAAGATTCTCATAAATAATCTTGAATCCTTCCTTACCTTGTCAATTTCAGCTCTTGATAATTTTCCTTTCTTGTACTCTACTTTTGCATTTGTCAAGTCTTTAAACATCACAAGTAATTTTTTATCCAATTCATTTTTATCTACAAGTTTGGAAAGCCCTTTTTCAAGCTCATTTGATTTGATTTTATTCATGCTCAAAATATCGCCGACAATTTTCCTACTAGCATCATAAATTTGTAAAATATCTTCCTCCTCTTTTTTCTTCTCAATCTGGTCAAATAATTTTCTTATTCTTGCAAGATAATCCTCGCTTTCTTTTAAAAGCAGATCAATCTCCTTTCCAGAAATCTTTTTGATTTTCTCATGCTCTAAATCTTTGTACCATTTTCTTATTTTTGAGAGGATATCAACGTATTTTTTCTCAAGAAGTTTTTCTTTCTTAACAAAAATATCTTCCATCAAGTCAATTGTCTCTTTAGGCGTAGGAGGATTAACTCCATACAGCATCAAGGCTGCCTGGCTCGGGTTCAAAACAGCCCAATAAATATCTTTTTCAAGAATGTCTCTTAATCTATATTGAATGCTTTCCAAAATTCTTTCGCCAGTGCTCATAAATACATCTATAGCTTCAGGGCTTGGTTTTATCCTTCCCATCTCAAGCATTAATTTCCATGGCATGAAAACCCCTCGGTCATACAAAGGAACACCGTCTCTCAGGAAAGTAAAGAATACTGGATTCGCATCTTTAATTCCCTCCCAGAAATCTGTAAGTATGTAAACTTGGATATGAAACTTCTTGTCAACTTTTGTAATCGCACTCGCTTCAAAACCCTGGCTTATTATTATTGCTCTTAATTTTTCTTTTAGCTCAAATCTAGGCATTCTTTTCACGTCTGTATCGTCGACAATTATGTAAACGTCAATGTCATTCGCTTTCTCTCCTCTGAACAAGCTTCCGGCAGCAACATAGCTAACAATGTACTTGTCAAATTTCTTCAGCACCATGCTTCTATGAACTTCGCTTATCTTTACTGCGGCAAGCAAATCATTAGGATCATAAATTATCATCCCAATTCCAATCAAGCCGACTAATTCCCATTTGCTGTCAAAGCAATCCTGTTTCAACTCACTGAGCAAAACAACTTCAACAACGAAGTCTTTGTCAATCTCGCTGGCAATATTTTTAGTTATAGAAACAAGCCTGTCTCTCAAATCAAGTTTGTTCATCTTCTTGCTGTCATTATCATCAAACAGGACAAACAAGTCAACTTTGCCTTTATCCTCCTTCTTTGGAGGAAGCAGTGCAATTCCAAGAACGTATTTGTCAAATTTCTTTAAAAGAGCCTTTTGAAACTTGTCTATTTTGGATTTGGCTTCCTGAAGATTTTTCTTTATTTCATCAAGATTCTCTTCCTTGATAGCTTCAATTCCATGCTCGACTTTCTGGGATTTCATAATTAGAAGTTACTTTTTTTATTTAAAAACCTTTGGATTTATATTCTCTAGTATATAATTGATCTTAAAGAAGTTCTTCTAATCTTTTTATTCTAGAAGGATGCTTTAATTTATCCAATGCTTTCTCATTTATCTGCCTGATCCTTTCTTTTGTCAATCCTTTCATCTTCCCTATTTCCGCTAGTGTTAATGGATGATCTGTGCCGATTCCAAAATATAGTTTTAATATCTCTTTTTCTCTATTAGGCAATTCATCTATTATGGCTCTAACATCTTCCCTGTCTGCATTTCTAAATATTTCATTGGATTCTTCCTCAGCTTGTTCATTTTGCGTTACACTGTAAAGGTTTTCATCCTCATCCTCTCTGAGTTTTCTATCAAAAGAAAGACCCCTTTTATTGTGGCTAAGGATTTTATTTACTATATGCAATGGTACTTTTGTTTCCTTTGCTACTTCTTCCGGTGTAGGAAATCTCTCAAAATTATGCGCCAAGAAATTATAAATTCTTAATACTTTGCTTCCACTATTAAATACATCATTATGTTCTGACACTGCCTGCCCATGTACAAGTGCTTTTCCAATAAAGCTTCTAACCCACCATATAGCGTAACTTTGAAAATTATAAGGTTTACCTGTTTCTTTATTTACTGCCATTTCATGATTCCATCTATGAGCTGATTCGCATAAGCCAAAAACACCTTCTTGCACTAAATCTTTTAATTCTAAATTATGAGACCTCCAATCATATTGTCGAGCCATGCCAACAAGAAAAGGGATATGGGCTTCCACTAAATCATTCAGTGCCAAAGTGTCCCCTTCTTTTATCCTATGAAGTAATTCAACTTCTTCATCTTTTGTAAGAATCTCGTTTGAATCAATATCCCTCTGCAGTATAGACAATGGAGAATTCAATAAAGACCTAAAAGACATCCATTCTTCATTTTTAGATCGAAAAACAGGTTTCTTCTTTTTTGCTAATATCTTTTCCCTTCTAGTCATAATTGGAGGAACATATCCATTTTTACAGAATTTTTCTAGAGAAGAGCTGCTAATAGAATATGTGTGGATCCTCTCAGTTCTTTCTGGAGAGATAACTCGAACTTTTAACACTCCAGCATCAATCGCTCTTGAGATTTCTTCATATGGCCTCCCGGATATCTTCATGGCTTCCTGGATACTATATTGAACCTTTCTAGATTGATTTTCTGATTTTCTGTCGCCAAAAAATCTTAAAACACTTATACTTGGCGTGAAATGTGCTCTTGTTTGTTGATCTTCTTCTCCTAAGTCATCTATCCTTTTTTTTAATGCGGTTGCCCTTTCTGTTGTGAGGTCGCTTCTTAGCAAAAGTTTATACATCAATGCTTCTACATAGGATGGATCTAATCCAGTGTCCTCTGCTAACTGCTCAACAGCTTTTTCTGAATTATAGTTTATATAGGCTATTATGCTGGGATCAATAGATAATTTTGGTAAGATTGCTAAAGCATCCTGTTCTTTTGTTTGTTCATTTATTAAGTGCTGCAAGGATTTTAGTTTACCAGTAAATACGAATTGCATTGGTGTTCCGTCGAAAACAGCAGTAGTTACCAATTGCGGGCTTTGTTTTAAATAATCAAAAAGGTTATCCCCAACAACGTCTGCTAATGTGAAAGTATTTATGTAATCCTTATTGTCATAGGATATGCCGTTTAATCCCTTTAGATAATAAGTCAGCGACCCACCCAAGATCATATCACCCCTATGCAAAAAATAGCGCTCCCATCGAAATCCTTCATCTAAAAATCCATTTATAGAAAGAGTTTTTACATCATACCATTTGGCTGGATCTATTTCTAAAATCCTCTTTTCTATTTGGTCTCTTGTAAGCATCTTATATAATTCCTAATTTTTTCAGAATCCTCTTCACTTACTGAAGGAATTGGCAAGTCTTGATTCTCATCAACTATGAATTCAATACTCAATTCTTTAAGCGCTTGATTAATTTTAGATGGGTCTACATGGAGTTGTTGAGCTAAGGCAAATAATGGTACCATCTGAGAATGTCCATCTTCAAGTGCCAGCGATTCAATGGAGAATAATTCATCATATAGTTTTAATACTCCTTTTCTAGGGATATTGCCATGCAGATCAAGAAGCCCCAAACTTTCCAGTATTGAAGTGTCCGGGCCATTTACGCCAAAGGTGTCCTGCAATTCCGATAAAGAAATTGTTTTTCTAGGCCTATGCAATAAATAATACGTATCTTGAGGGCTAAGAATTTCTTTTTTTCCTTGTCGTTCAATTGGTTCTATGCCGAGCCTGTTCTTTATGTTTATTGTATTAGCAACGGTTTCTTTCCTTTCAATGGCTATATCTGTAGCAGACATGCCTTTTTGTCCGTCTATTTTCCTGAAAGCAATCTCTCTAAGATAAGCAATAATCTCTTCTCTTGATGAATTTTCGGTTATTTTATTCACTGCTTCTCTTTTTTCTTTTAAAACAATACCTCTTGTTAAATCTGTGGAGAGCAACAATGGAGAGTAAAGTGGAGATCTAATATCAAAGATGTTATAATGAAAATAAAGGGTACTTGAATCTTCAAAAACATCATCTAGAGATGCATTAAAATGATAGCGAGAATTAAGGCTTATATCCTCTTGATCGGATTCTACAAGTAAAGATATTTCTAAACTCCTTGCTCGTTTTTTAAAATCAATATGCCCTTTTTTAACATACAAGCCAGAATCAGTCAATGTTAGAAAGTTTCCATGGCCAACTATCGAAGACTTATCTTTGCTATAACCTACTTCAAGCTCTGCAGTTGGGTTTTCGTGTCTTTGCTGTATCCAGGAGATTAGATCACGAGAGAAAAAACCTGATATGAGAGAGGTATATTGCTTGGAAGTTAGTGGTTCGTAAACAAGGGATTTAGGCATATTATTCTAAAATGCAAACCCTATAAAAAGATTTCTCTGATATATAAATCATATCCAACACATAGCTTAGTCCTAAATCTCCTTAAAGCACCCAAATAAATTATGGGCGAGCAATCG
>CAYIWL010000001.1:0-46651 GCA_964367085.1 Candidatus Woesearchaeota archaeon | reverse complement strand
ATAATTCTTGCATCAATTGGAATAAAAAAGTCAATCTCATCTTGTTCAACAGGATAAATTGGAATGCAATTTCCAGCAGCATTTTTTTCGCATTGATCGATTCTTATTTTACATGTTGTTCTTATCTCGTCTACTCCTCCTTCTGAAGGAGAAATCAAACTTTTAGGCCGAATTTCGTTGTCACTTCTCTGTCTCACTCTAAATTGGATCATCCTTTTTTCATTGCTGCCATCTTGAGCAAATGGTGTACGAACAGCTACTACATCAGATATAAAACCCCTGCTAGTTTCTTTATACCCGTCACTTTTATCTATTCCAACGCCGGAATCACAACTAATTCCTATGTCTCTCAGTTCAATATTACTTTGAGAGAATGTTGGATTCCTAATAAGATCTACTTCTTGATAAGCAAGCACACCATTTCTAGTGTCTGTAACCCAATTAACCTTTAATGTTTTAGGGGTTAATTCCCCTCGGGAAACGCTCCAGAAATTAATCAATCTTCCTGACTGGCTCGGTCCACATCCGCTATTGCTTACGCCGCTTCCAACTGGCCTGTCATCCAAGGCAGTGCCTGGACACAAGTCGCCATAATCAGTAGCCGTGCAACTCAACTGCGTAGAAGTTAATCCGGCATAATCAGAATGATCTCTTGCCAAGTTGCATATTCTATCCCCGTCACTGTCATAAGCATTCCCAAGTTGCGGGCTGCCAGTACTACCACTAGTTTGAGCTAGAACAACTGATAAATTAAAATTAATTCCAATTATTAAAACAATAACCATTAAAGCAATTACTTTTAACTTCATCATTTTCATTCAAACCTCAGCAAAAGTTTTTCTTTATGCAAATCGCTCATTGCCTTAACATCAAGTCTCTCAATATATTCTTCATAATTTTTTGGAACTCCTTCTGAAAGAGCATAAACTATCACTTTGCTACTATCTTTCAAATCTTTGTCATAAATATAATCCTCGAAATCTGCACCGCCAAGCAAAACATCATCTATCTCTTGCTCTGGAATTTCCACTCCCTGATATTTGCTCATAGGGATAACGATTTTTTCATCCAAGACAAGACTAATCAAAATATTATATTCCTGTTCTGGCAAGAGACTAATCTTATTGATTCCTTTATCTTCGACTTCATCATCTCCGAATACAATTCCGACTGTATCTTTAATCACATCTCCTTCGAGGATGTTAAACTGAACGCTAGCCATTTCATTTTCGGCCAGACTTCTTTCATTAACAATGCCATTATCTAGTTCTAGAATTTTCAACTCAATTTCTTTTTCAGTGAACGGCTTCATAACTCCTAATTTTCTTTCGCCAGGATTATCTAAAGTAGTCAGCTCTATTCCAACTTCACCATAGCCCTCCTTGCTCAACCTAATCTCTCCATTATAGCACAATGGAAATTTTTCATTCAGAATAGCTTCGCCGTTTTCAAATTTGGTGTTTCCAATCTCGCAATTATCAACACCGCCGCAGGTATATATTACATTAACATCGTCTAAAGGTTGCATTGTAACAGCATCGACAGTGACAACGCTAAACTCATTGCTCGATCTCCATTCTTCCCTGCAAAACCTTGTTCCCGTATCTGTAACAATATCGGGCTTTTCACCTTCAATGTTTCTCCAAGCATAATTATCAGAAACAAAAACCTCGAGAGGGAATCTGAATATGTAATTATCCTTTTCTAGATTCACCATTAATGGATACCTTATAGTATACTTAAAATCGTATGTAGTAAAGCAGAGTAGTGGAAGAAAAGGAAGTCCGATTTTTAATGTATTAGGTTTTAACACCGCCCCATTTCTAGGATATATATCTAAAAATAACGGCCATTCTTGATTGTAATTAAAATCTATTCTGACATCGTAATTTCTTGTGAAAACACGATCAATGACAAGATTAATGTAGTCATTTCCATAATCGAGATTATCTGCACCTTCAACTCTTAAAAATCTTAAATTATCACTCAAAATCTCCTTTACATTATCTGCTACATCTGTCATTAGCCAATTTTTAGGATTGCATTTGTTATCGAATTTGTATAAAGGAGGAATACTTATTTCAGAATCTTCATCTTTAGAATGTCTTGCAATCAACTCTATTGTAGCAAACTCAAGAGGAGCATTCCCAATGTTTCCAGATCTTGCTTCTCTATTAACAATGTCAATCGCCCGATCATACAAAAACATTAAATCAATTGGAACAGACACGCCAACATAATCTCTTAAAAAATACTTACTTTCTTTAATGCCAACAATTAGCTCAGAATCTAAATCAACTAAAACTCCATCATTTAAGATCTTAACATCGACAAATATCTCATCATTGCTGAATTCATACTCTTGAAACTCAAAAAAATCACACTCAATGTTGGCTCTTTCATTAACATAGTTTTCCAATTGTAATTCCATTTCTTGGAGAGTAGGAATCTCTCTCTTACTGCCATAAATCCAATAAGGAACTTTCATTATAGGATCTGCTTGCAAATACTGCCTACTGCTAAGCCCTCGAGGTATTTCAATATATCCTCCTTGTAACCCCAATAAATCAATCCCGTCTCTAGCAATTTTTTCAATGCAATTATTTGTATAGCTCACAACACCTTTAGCCTGCTCGGGAACAACCGCAGCACCAAAAAGCTGGCTTTCAACTCTCTGCCTGAAGCTTTCATTCTGCAGATACCCCACAAGGAATGCAGCAAATAAGATTACAACGCCTGCAATTATGAATAATGTAACCTGACCTCTTTTCCCGATCCCTCTTTTTGCAAAAATGTTCATTTCTTTCTATTAGCCCTCTCTTTTATCAGTTCAATTATCTCGGTGTTGATGTCTCTTTTAATAGAATCCTTGAATTTCTCCCACAATTTCTCATCCTCAACAAGAAGGAGGTACTTTTTCATCGCTTTACTAGTTATTTCGAGAATATATAAAGTTTTCTTAGTAACTTACTAACTTACTAACTTACTAACTAAGCACAAACCTTGAACTCTACTCTGCCACCATTTCTTAAATAAAATGGAACCGCTGGTATGCTGTTTTTGCATTCAGCTCCAGAAGAAATCATTTTGCCATTGGCCCCAGTCATTACCGCAAGCCAATATTCTTTTTCATCAAACTGAACTTCATCCTTGATAGTTTGGTTTAATATGCTGCTAGCATCAACACATTCGTTAGAATTAGGATCCGACTTATCTACGCATTCTTGAACAACGTCTTTCATCTGCCTTCTCTCTGCATCGTTTTTAATATGAAATTTCATTAAAGCATTCAAAGCACTGTTTGCCCTCAAATTATACCGGATCAGCCTACTTTCGTCATCGGTATCTGGAGAGCTTTTGACTTTGACAAAGAATATCAAAGCGAAAACTAGCAATAAAACGACAACAATTAATCCGATAATTTCTGTTTGCCCTCGCCTCATGTTTCACCACTAATCTTTAAAATTCCAATTTTATACTTTTTTTCAATAGGATTATATACAGAAACAGGGACAGAATAAATCTCACCATCAGAACCAATCAAACCATAAATTTCAGTAGGAGAACCTCCGGGGATTTCAACCCAGATTCCTTTCACATTTCCGAATAGATTTTGATAATATTTTTTATTTTCATCATTGTCATCATTACTATCTCTGACATCTTTAAACACCATTAATTTAACTTCGTCCAAGCATTCGCTTTCAACCCCTCCTCTGCTACATCTAAATTCGGGCATCCCAATTATTACGCTTAACAGGCTGTTATATTTTTGATCGAATAAAGTTGTTTTAGTCTCTTCTATTTCCATATAAGTAAACCTAAAATAGAGAATCAGGCTGAATAATAACAAGACAATGAATACTACTAACACCATTGTTGTGATTCCAATTTCCAGTTGGCCCCTAGTAGACACTTGGACACCCCTCCCTTATTAAATTTTCATTTGAAGTTTCAACTACGTTAACATCATCATAGCCAAACTGGATGTTAAGATCATTTCCTAGATCAAAATTGTTTACTGCACTAGGATTGTACATGGCTTCGCCATAGCTGCACAGATAGTTAAATTGATCTGCAGATTCTATAAGTTTATTTGCCTTTTCTTTATAAACTTCATTTATAATCTCTAATCTGTTAACTGCAAGTTTATTTGCACAAATAAGCGCATCTCTATCGTCGGTAAAAATAGCACCAACCATCATTGCTTCTCCAAAGAACTTAACACTTTCTTCGTTTTTAGCGAAACAGACATAACCATGATAATATCCCCCTTCAATTATATAATAGATTATTTTGCCATCCTCACTACATACAGGACTTTCATCTACATGGTCAACAAATCTAAATATAATTGTATCTCCATTGGTTGAATCAATAGACCTCAAAATGTCTAAGTTGGGAGGGTTCTCAAAATTGTATTTCCTATCCCACAAATAAATAAAGTTAGCAGCCCTAAAAGGAACATCCCAGCTCATCGTAGCAACATTTACTTTGTCGCTTTTAATTTCTTTAGGAGCAAAGATTATTTTCCCCCACAAATTCTTTCCTTCTTTGTTGTTAACTGTAAAAGACTGTCCCTGTCCTGTGCTGCATGAAAATTTCAATTCAACCTCTTTCTTAAAGTCCAAAACACTTTTAGATTCGGTGGTTTCATAACCTGAAAAGAGAACGTCGAGTTCTTCAGCAACAACCCTTGTAGTTATTTTTCCAAACAAGTCAGTGTGCTGCACTGCAAAGTAAATTAAAAAGGAAAAGATTAAGATTCCTGCAACTAAAGAAAACATCCAGTCAAATGGTATCGCCATTCCTCTTTTATTCATGTAGTACCTCTTTTTTCAACTTATCGAGTAAGAAAAATGTCTCATTATCAAACTTGGAAAATGCAAACCACTTTTTTCCCAAATCTTTTAATGATGCTCCAAAATGGTATACGTTCTTATTATCGATTATTATAAACCGATCATGCGATAACTTGAATTTTTTAACTTCAATGGAAGGGTATTGAGAATTATATTTTTTTAAATCTAAGGATAATTGCTTTGATAGTTCTTTAGTAAATATTGTAACTTTCACATTCTTTTTTCTTTTATTAAAGAGTGTTAAAACAGAATCATCAATGTAGTTATCAATTAGAACAATTGAATTATCTGCAGTTCTTATTATATCCGAAAAGAACATATACGCATCAAAAATCTGTCCATTAAAAAATATTCCCTTATCGGGTTTGATATTTTTACTTTCAATTATATCAAATACCTTATCAATTCTTTTATCACTTTCAATCTGCTTCTTCTCAATTACATCCATTCTCTGGAATAATTGGGAATTAAGAGAAATAAATCTCCTCATTGCCACAAAAGCATTCATTATTTGAATACTTACCGTTATCGCAATGTTACTATTTAGGACCCCAGAAAGCATAGCTACTCCTTGTTCAGTAAAAACATATGGCAGTTTCCTTCTTCCTCCCCACTTTGAACTTGAAGTCGCAATTTGCGATATCAAGATATTATATTCATTTTCATTTAATTGAAACATAAATTCTCTAGGAAATCTCTCAATATTTCTTTTCACTTGCTCATTCAACCTTCCTGTCTTAACCTGATAAAGCTCTGCTAAGTCTTCATCAAGCATTACCGGTAATCCATGAATAGTATAAATTTTACTTTTAATATCTTCTTGATTTAGTACAGTTAATTCTTTTGTCATATCTTTCTACCTATTTTCTAGTATAACAATTTGTGATCCTAAGTGATTTAAGGTAGCCGCATTTTGCGACCAGCTCGTCCTTTTCTGATTTAGGAGTTCCGTTGAAACAATTAGTTCTTTATCCGTCATCATTTTTCCATTTTTATTTGATCTCAACACCTTCAGTTACCCCTTTATTCTCTAGATTAACAGTTAAGATTCCATTTGCAACATTTAAGCATTTTGGGTTGTCTATAGAAGTAAATACCATAGTTAAATTGTACCTATTTCCTTGATAGAGATTATTAGGCAGGATAAAGACATCACTAAAATCTTTTAACTGGAAAAAATAATCCTTTTTATCTTCATCAACTTGAGTATTTGTAAACTCGGCCAGAACACTAATATCGGAGTTAATAAAGCAAACCTCTTTCACATCATTTGGCAATAAAAACTTCTCTTCTCCCGAACTGCCTTTATCGAGATAATAATACTGGCTTAATTTTTTATCTAAATTATCAAAGAATCTCACAATCAAAGCTTCATCTTTCAACCCTTCGCTTTTCTTTATCAGCTTAATCCCAAAAAATAAAATTGAAACAGCAACGACTAAAACAAGAATCCATACAAATATTTGCTGAGTTTGTCCCCGTTTCATTTTTCAAGCAACCATTTCCATAAAGGTAAAAACTTAATATTTCTTTTTATTCCGAACCATTCAATATTTTTTTCATTATCATAATTTTCTGTGATAATAAGAAGGTCTTGGCATTTTAGCTCTCGGCTTGCCTTAAGCAAAGCGCGAATTTCCCTATCCTTCGTTTTCACATTGCTGATATTAAAGCAAACTTGGATAAGCTGCTTAACTTTTGCCCCTTTTTTAAGTACAAAATCTACTTCTTCCTGTTGTGGATTTTTCCAATAAAAAACACTTAGTTTATTCTTCATCTCTTTTTTCTTTAATTCAATAGCTACTAGATTTTCATAAAGTTTTCCAATATCCGGGCTTAATTTAAATGACTTAGCCGTGATAAAGCCGTTATCAATGCAATAAATCTTTTTATTGGATGCAAGCTGCTCTTTAACTTTATAAGAAAATCGGTTCAAGCTAAAGAAAATAAGCGCTTCCTCCAAATATCCTAGATATTTTTGAATTGTATGCGAGCTTTTAATGCCACTTATTTTCGTTAAAGAATGATAAGAATACTCAGTTGCAATGTTTGATAAGAGATAAAAGGCTAAATTTTCTATTTCGTCTGCTGACCTTATCTTATACCTCTTCACAATATCTTTATAGATTATTGAGCCAAACAAAGTTGATAAATAATCTCCATAGCCCAAATTTTTGAGCAGCGGCTCTGGATACCCCCCATAAATTAGATAATTAGACAATTTCTCTTTTATTTCCGTAGTTGTTGGCTCCTCCTCAAATTGGAGATATTCCTTAAATGAAAATGGAAAGATATATGTTAAAAAACACCTTCCAGTTAAATGTGTAGCTAATTCTTTGCTCAGAAGTTGGGCGTTGCTCCCAGTAATTACTAAGTTATAATCTTGCCTTTGTAGCCGGTTCACAAACAATTCCCATTTAGCAAGATTCTGGATCTCGTCAAATAATATCACTTTAGGATTATTATAAACAGAGTTCACAGCAGTTATTACCTCATCATAGTTTTCCGTCTCAATTAGTTTCTCGTCGTCAAAATTAACATAGCCAAAATTTCCATATTTATCCAAAGTATGAATGGCAAAGAAGGATTTTCCGGCCCTTCTAGGCCCGATAATAACTTTGATAATATTGCTGTTTAACCCTTTTAGCTCGTTTCCTCTGTCGATATATTTTTCTTTAATTCGCTTATCCAGTTCTCGCTTCTGTAGTATCAGAATATCTTTGGTTATCTGTGCCATTCATAAAACATAATACAAATTAGTTTATAAATATTTGTATCATATTCATAACAAAATTGCTCAATATAAAACAATTTGCAAACTTTTCTGGTTTTCCACAGAACAATATATAATACAAATTAGTTTATAAATATTTGTACTATAATAATGGTATGATCAAGGATTAATCTTAACAATGCTCATCTGATTATCCCAAATATCCTTACATCTGAAGTAATAGCTTCCACTTAAAGCAATCAAATGTTTAGCCCTGTTTCTTGCATCCTTGCCAACTCCTTTCCATTGATTTTCATTAACAGGGACAGAGTCTCCAGTTGCAATTTCGCAGTCAGCCTCCTCGCTAACAGTTACATATTTGTTGCTACCCTCGCTGATTATCTGCCTTATTTCAGGGGCAACGCTATCCTCGACAACTCTTATAGTATGATCCTGCGCCACAGTCTGTCCGGCACTATCACTGCACTCAACCCTAATATTATAAGTGCTATCAGCATTTACAGTTACATTCGCGGTATGCACGAGAACTCCTGAACCAAGATCAAGCTTGCTTCCGGATATTCTAGACGGGACTATTGCAGTGCCAGTATAAACACAACTAATGTCACCGACACCTCCGCTAGTTGCAGTAGCCATCTCAATTTTTCTCTTCCCATAATCTCCATCAGGTCCGGAAGCTAAAATGTTAAGTTGCTGAGTGATAGGAATCTGAACCGCAAAATTAATTCTTCTTAGCTGCGTTAATGCTCCTAAAGAATCCTGGCATCGGATATAATATTCATGGTTTCCGACATTAATGTTGTTTAATGTTTTACTATATTTAGTGGTTCCGCCAAAAACCCTTTCATAATCCATTGTTCCGTCGTAATCATTTGGATTAAGTCTTTCCTCTAATTCTCGAGTAAATCCTCTCCTAAAGTGGCAAGTTGCAACTCCGTTCTGATCTGGGCCTCCTCTTAAATTAATGAAGAGTTCAGGCGTTATTGTCTGCACAGTTCCGCTCGGCCCTACTTCTCCTAATATCAGGCTAGAAGCTCCAGTTCCGCCACCTCCCGGGGAATCACAAGCATCTCCAATTCCATCATTATCAGAATCTAATTGATCTGCATTAGCAACACTCGGGCAATTATCATTTTCATTTAATCTCCCATCTCCATCGGTATCAGATGAACTGCTTACAATTTTTTTTACTTTGATAACAGGAGATTCTAAATCAGTGCCAACAGCTCTAAATATAAATTCAGGATCATTATCCAATGTAAATCCAGTATCTTCAATCCATCTAACTGTCCATTGAGCAAATGCAACCCCTTGATCTTCAAAAGTAACCGTCTGTGGGAAATTTATATTAGTAATTCTTTCATAACTTTTTCCTAAAAGATTTCTGTCATCAAGCCCATAAAGTTCTAAGCTTATTTGTTGTCCATTACAATTTTGTCCCTGCAAAGCAACATTTACAATTGTGTTTTCATTAATATCCCCACTTAGCTGATTTCTTCCATCTTCACTAACCCACATTGCTCTAGATATTCTACAATCTCCAGTTGGTGGTCCAGGTGGTTCTTCACATCCTTCATCTTCATTCCCGTCACAATCATCATCTAAATTATTACCGCATACTTCATTAGGTTGAGGTTTAACTCCACTACAAACATCCCAATCTCCACTTATACAGCGTTGAATTCCAGTTGTACAAACTCCCACGTCGGTGCCACAACCTCTAGTAGCTCCAATAGTGCAAGCACACCCCTCATCTATACTTGAATCACAATCATTATCAGAATTGTCTCCGCAAATTTCAGCCATAGGATTTATATTCCCGCTGCATTCATTCCATCTATTATTTACACATGTCTGTCTGCCTAAAGCACACAATCCAATATCAGAAGTGCCACAATCTCTAACAGCACCATTGGCACAGGGAGTGCAATCAACAGCACAATTATTTACATTTTCTCCAGCATCGCAATCACCGTCGGCATTGCAAACAGAAGCGCAATCAAGATCTGCAACGCATTTAGAATCTGTACTACACGGTGTAATGCAATTATTGTTTCTGCTGCAGTCATAAGGACATTCTTCCTGCCCAGTTTTTTTCTTTACAACAACGAACTTATCCCCAGATTTAAGATTATTAACACACTTCACATAATATCCATTATCATCAGAATAAACAATTTGTTTTGCATGAATTGTTTTAGCTTGTGTAGAAGGATTCAATATTTCCATATTATCATAATTAGGCAATTCCCCTCCGCCAAGAGTGTAAGAAGAATACCTGCAGTCAACAGCTTCATTAGTTGAAACACTCAGCAAGACATTTTCACCAGAGCTAAACTCAGCATTTGATAATGGAGATGTTATCCTCACATCTATCATTTCTCCAGGAACATCACCTTCTCTTACTGTAAAAGTAGGAACAGTTCTTCCTCTAATCCTATCTGCATTCTCATCATCAGCGCATCTCACATACCATCCACTATAAGTTCCAGGAGTTATATGAATGTAAGTATGAGCAAAAGTTCTTCCTAAATTAACCGACTCCAAATCAATAATTTTATTTCTCAAATTGATATGGTCAAACAAGTCACAATCGGCGCTTCCATCATCATCCCCGCCACCACTAGTTATAGCAATAATGTTCCCCCTATCAGAGTTTAGATTATCAATTTCCAAAGGTTTATCTGCCACAATAACGCCGCCAGGAGTAACAGTAAACTCATCGATCGACATTGATTGGATATCTCTCGCATCTTCATCATCAGCGCATCTCACATACCACCCATTATAAGTTCCAGGAGTTGTATGGGTATATGCATGAGCAAAAGTTTTTGCATTTAACACAGAGCTCCTTAAATCACTAACTTTATTTGAATCTATCATAGAAATGCTGTTATAGACGCTGCAACTTGCACTTCCATCATCTGATTTGCCGCCAATAGTCTCAACAACAATCCTGCCCCTTGCAGAACTCACAGTTTTTATCCCCAATGGCTTATCAACATCATCTGCTTTTCTAATCACCTCAACAAAATTATACCCTGATCCTGCATCATTCTTGCACATCACATAAAATCCTTCTTTATCTCCAGAATAAATTATCCTTAAAGCATGATTCTTTCCTGAACTATCTACAGAATTCAAGGCAATCATATCATCATAAACCGGTTTAGTTTCTCTTAAATTATAATCGATATATCTGCAATCGGCTCTTTCACTACTCCTCACACTCAATAACAAGCTATCCCCAACAGAAAATCTGTCTGTTTGCCTTGGTAAGTCAATAAAGACGTCAATGGAGTTTTCTTCTGGTTCAGTTCCACTTCCTTCTTTCCTCACAACAAAATTAATGCTATCTCTTCCGATATTATTATTGCTATCTTTACACTCTGCTAACAAATTATAAGGATTTTGTCTAGCCTTCATACCAAGCAGTTTATAATATGCAACTCCGCTTGTCAGTCCATCATCAAGCATCTGTAATACTCTTCCAGAATCAAGTCTTAAAGTACATGTCGTTGTTGTTTCATCAGAAAATGCAACAATAACTTCAACATCACCTTCTTCTAACTCTACATTGTTCAAAGGTGATTGAATTTCAACGACGGGGTTATTATGATCGCTATTAGGATTATCGTTTTCAACAGCAAATCTTACGCTTCTCTCAACAGGATTATTATTTCCATCAACGCACCTTACCGAAAGGCCATAAGGTTGCTCTCTAACTTGCAGATTGGTAAATTTATGTGTTGCAATGCCACTGGTTGTCCCTCCTCCATTCATCTTTGTAAAAGTTCCAAAATCTAGTCTTGCAGAGCATTCAGTATTGGTCTCATCGCTAAATCTGACACTAACATCAACATAATTTTGTCTTAATACTGCATTATCCTGTGGAGATTCTATCTCAATTGTAGGAGGATTATTATCTGTACCGGGATCCCTACTTATTACCATAAATGTTACTTCATCCTTTCCAATTTTTCCGCTACTATCTCTGCACCAAACTTGGATAGTATGTTGTCCAACATTAACCTCTGCAAATGAATAAGAAGCAATACCATTATTCCTATTGTCATCATCCATTGCTATAAATCTTCCAAGATCTAATTTAGCCTCGCAATTAGTTATGGTCTCATCGCTAAACTCGGCATTAACACTAATATCACTTTGTCTTAATTCAGCACCATCAATAGGAGCAATTATATTTACAACGGGTAGAGTCAGATCTTCTCCAGTATCGCAGATATCTCCCACCCCGTCATTGTCAGAGTCTTTTTGATCAGCGTTGGCAATATCAGAACAATTATCCTCGGTATTTAATTTTCCATCATTATCACGGTCATTATCATGACCCTCAACAATGGTAAAGCTAGGAACAACCTGAGTTTTCACATCGCCATTATCTTCACATCTGACATACCATCCGTTATAAGTTCCGGGAGTATTATGACTATAACTATGAGTATCAACATCTCCTAAGTCAAAAGAGGTCATATCCGCAATTTTAGAAGTAAATGCACCACTACTATAAACTGCACAATCAGCACTTCCATCATTCCCTCTACCACCAGAAGTCCATACAACTACTTCTTTATCTTCAGTAACAAACACTCTGTCAATTCTTAAAGGAACATTGTTGCCATTTGTATCTCCAGAAGTAACAGTAAATGTTGGAACTTTTTTATCAGCCACTTCGCTACCAGCTGTACATTTAACCCACCACGTATCATAAGTACCGACAACATCGTAAGAATATGAATGATGGGTGTTGCTTCCAATAGGTTCTTTATGCATGTTGCCTATTTTAGCTGAACTAACATAAGACCTACTGTTATAGACTTCACACTCAGCATCTTTATTAGTAATTATCACAATATTCCCTTTTAAAGAAGATATCTCTCCAATGTTTAATGTGCCAGTTCCAGGTACCCCGCCGCCACCGGGAGGTTGGCCAGTTGTTACAGCAGGACAATTATCACCTTTATCAAAGCATTTAAGATTTTGGCCTTCATAGCCGTAAATTCCAGGACAAACAACATCTCCAAATTTTACAGTACAGCCTCCACCAGGGCTTGGTTGATCAGGATTTCTACAAGAGCTTGTATCAAATCCATTACAATCACTTGCACATTGTAAAGTTCCCACTTGATTATCAAAGTCGTCGCAAGTTTTTCCATCCCGCAAGCTTCCATCGCAACTCTCTCCTTCATCTAAATTATTATTTCCGCAAAGAACAGGATTTGGCGGAGGAGTGGTAGTTGGACATTTCTGTTCAGTTTTAACACAAGTCAAACCTAAAGCCCCAGCAGGACCGTACACTCCATCGCATTGATCAGCAGTTTCACAAGCATCTCCAGCTTTTGCACCCGGAGGGGTGGTTATCTTATTTATCTTTATTAACTGAGTTTTCTCATTTGAAGAAGCGCTGAATACATCACCAAACGCAGCAACTAATTCTGGATCTTCGTCTTCATATTCTTCATTTGCATCTCCCTGCCAAGGCAAGGTCAATAGCGCAACTTTGTAATACCCTCCCCCCGCACTTCTTTCATCTAATTTCAATACTTTCGGGAAACCCATAAAGGTAATCTGCTCATAAACACTCTCTCCCAAAAATTCTTCGTAATCATATAAATCAATTTCAATATCTGCATCTTTACATTGCTCATTACCTCTAACTTTCAAAGCAATCTCAGTATCTTCATCTACAGAAACTGCATTAGAATAGGGCCTACCATTTTCCAGATCATACCATTTAACTTCGCTTAGTTCGCAACCAACTGGTAATTCTCCTTTAATCTCAACAATGCCTTCGGGAACGCAAACAGAATTACTATCATCATCATTATATCCTTCAGCACAATCATATCCGCATTTATTTTCATCTCCACTCCACTTGCATCCATTATCTTTAGCGCTTAAGCATATAGCTTGATTCTGGTCAAAGTAGTTATTATTGCAATCAATAACACAACCTCTTTTCTTAACACAATTCCCATCATTGGCAGCACTTTCAGAATTTTCAGAACAGGTTTCACATAAAGCTTCTATACACTGTCCAATTGTTCTGCCAGTTTGAGTATCCTTATCATTGCAGTCTAAAGCATCCTCGATTTCATCGTTATCCTGATCACTCAAGCATAATGGAGTTGGGTCTAATGAACAATAAGATGCTCCATAAGTTTTAGTTGTGCTAGGGCAATTTGCAGCAGAGCAAACTCCATTAGTGCAACTCTGTCTTACATCCGTAGTAGGATTGCACAGATATTTTTCTCCCTCAAGCTCAGCACAATATTTATCCTTGCTGCATAAAGGACACGTATTATCCACTTCGCAAACAACAGCGCCTTCAGGAGGAGCAACATATTTCTCAAATTTAAAGTTTACAGTTGCACTGGCTTTATTTTGGTTATCATGTAAATCTTCACAATCAACAATTAAGATATAATCAGCATCTTCGGTTAAGAAATTAATTTCTTGTTTGTGTTCTCGTTTATCCTCAGAACCAGGAGTATCTGAAGCAAAAACAAGATTAGTACCAGAAATCCCGCCACCGATTCTAGAATAACTATATTTGCAAACAGCAGTTCCATCAGTACCACCAGAAGTCACAACTTCTAATATATCACTAACTCCATCAATTGTGCTCCCATCCAAAGGAGATTTAACCTGTAAAGACAAACTGCTTGCTCCTACAACATTATAGACATAATTCGTAGGATTAATGTTCTCTTTTTCATCAGTGTCCATGCAATTGAAATAAAATAAATTATCTCCTTCTCTAACCTCACTCAAAGCAACATTGCATTGCTGGATAAATTGCGAAGTATCATCCGTATTAGGTTTACAGTCATTAATCAAAGTCATTTGTCCATATCCTCCATCGTTCCTGCTATACCTACATTCCTTAATTCCAGTTTCATCAGAAACACGAAATTCAACATTTAAATTTCCATTAGCACTTAAAGGCAATGTATATCTTTGTAGACCATTGCTGTTTTCAGGATTGAAGTCAATAATCTTAGGGCCTTCAGTGTCATCAACAGGATCAACTATGTTGAAGGTAAATATGAAATCTTCCTCCATGACATTGCTCCCATCAAAATCAGCACATCTAGCATAAAAAGTACAACCCCCATCATTACATTCCTTAATATTATCTGAAGTCCATTCGGCAACATTAAAATGAATAGGCCATAAATGATCTACGCCATTAGGAAACTCAGTAAATAACTTCACCTTACTATTACCTACATTTTCTAAGATTATCCTATAAGCTTCCTCATCAGACATCCCTTCTGTGACACCATCGAACAAATCTACTGTAAACAGATCCTCTTTTCTAGGGACCGTACTAAACCTGCATTCAACTGGCCTGTTCGTAGTAAGTATAAACCCATACAATTTATTTATTGCTAAATCACCCAAATCGCAACCTTTCAAAACCCTGTTTTCAGATGCAGCAACACTTCTTGTTCTACCCCCCGGATTTAGAGCGTTTCCTGTAATGTCGGGAGGAGCCGAACCATCACTCTGGTCACTTTGAGATTCTGAACTGACTGAATCATCATAAATATTTCTAACATCTTCTTTAATCCTCATAGTCGCTATATCCAAAACACCACAAGAAACTATTTCATTCTCGACCAAAGCCTGCTCTCTTTTATTAAGGCAGAAACCTTCACTCGAATCCTTTAGGCTAGGGACAAAAACACAGTCTCTTCCAATAGCCCTGCATTGATATTCAGTACATTTGCCAAATAGAAATTTATCTTTATCATTGCAAACTCCACAATCATAATTTTGTTTAGGTGGCTGATATAACCTACAACTTCCACCACTAAAAAACATTCCGCCAATGCACCCGATTCCAAGAACAATAGCATCATCAACACCAGCATAACTATAAACATTATGAATACTAATAAAGCTACTTAAGACTATTAAAATCAAAATGCAGATCAATTTTAAATTAAATCTTTTCATATTTTCCTATTCCGTCTCTATATCCTCCGGAGACAAAGTATTCTGCACACGTGTTAGTCTAGCAGGATTTGTACCATCAGGGGAGTTTAGCATAACAAATCTCCCATCAGCCGTTTTGCCCCAAATATTTCCATTA
Source organism: Candidatus Woesearchaeota archaeon (assembly GCA_964367085.1). Lineage (GTDB taxonomy): Archaea > Nanobdellota > Nanobdellia > SCGC-AAA011-G17 > ARS1403 > JACPIN01. The sequence goes on along the minus strand of CAYIWL010000001.1, from coordinate 30,933 downwards.
TTATCCGACGTAGTTTCCGTAATGTCAACACCCACTCCGCCATTTATATTGCCAACAACATTAGCATCAACAGAAGGAGCATCTCTAATATTTCTGTCATTATCAAAAGTTGCCCTTACAAGGTTATTGGCAGTACCTGCAACAATAAGATAATTCGTGACTTTTTGTGCAGTAGACTGTCCTCCTTCTTTAACAACGATATACGCAGCCTGTTCACTAGCTTTCTGTGCAGCACTTTGAGCAACATTCCCAGCAACAGATCCACTTTCTTCCAACGGAACGAAAGGAGTTGTTGAGGGAGATACTGCTGGAGGTCCTGTAGGGACAGTAGGTAAACCAGCACCAGACCCAGCACCAGCCCCCCCACCCTCAAGAACACTTCCCCATCCGCCGAAATCATGCAATCCCGCACTGCCAGCAGTTAAGTAAGCAACTTCAGCAATAATTGCTCCTTTAACACAGTCTGGAATAATCCCTCCAAAAACCCCTCTCCAAAGTTCTCTTCCTCCATAACTGCAATCTCCAAGCTTATAACATTCCTTACTTCCGCATCTATTCCAAAATCCCTCTCCACACTGCCCACATTTTACTGTAGGAGCATTAACAGGAGTAACTGCTACATCATAAAATTGGTTACCAACAGGATATCTTGGTTTTTTATCTTCCTTCTTACATCCATTAGTGAATTCATAATTATCAACTAATTTAGCCTGGCTAAAACCATTCTGATAATTGATAATTCCAGAATTAACCTCTTTCTTTTGTCTAACTCTATGTCCTGAAACTACCGCAGTAGAATATCTAATCTTTTCTTCCATAGATTTTTTATCATTATCACTGCCATACCCATATCCAAATTCTTTATAATCACAAGTGGCAGCCCATTCATCGGGGGTTCCAATTAAATAATATCTTATCTCATCATTCTGAAAACAAACCCCCCCATTACCTCTAAACAAGTCTCCTGGCTCAGGAGTTACATCTCCATTTTTGCAAGTATAAATATAATGTCTTTGTCCAGCAGAATATTTTATTCTTAAATCGTCATCCTCTTCCAAAGCAGATTTAGGATACAAGTCCCAATTAACCCCATCACTACTTCCATAGACAATGCACCAACTCTCTCCATTCTTTCTTTCATTTACTCCTTCTCCTTTAAAAGCACCAAGCATTTTCTCTATAATAGGCTCTTCCTTAAACAACGACTGCCCAGAGTCTAGATTAAATGTAATGACTTTAGTTTTTTCTCCGACTTTACAAGAAGTTGATTTTCTTTTGATTTTACCATCCTCAATCACACATGCTTCATCTTCAGGAAGCTCTTCAATTTCTCGAATGCCAAACTGGTTCGTCTTAATCACTTTTCTACCATCTTCACTACATCCTTCTCTCACTTCCCCACCTTTCTCTTGACATTCCGAAACTTGGTTGCAGTTCTTTTCAAAAAAATTCCCATCACATTGATTCCTTGAAGAAATGCCACAACTTTCATCTGAAGAAATACAACATCCTCCAACGTTAACAGGAATATTCATCTCGCTACATTGCTCAGCAGTGAGTTCGGTGTTAACAGTCCCTTTTAATACGGATTCACAACGGGCAACAGACTGGATACTACACTTTCCATTAAAAAATGTACATGCACTTAAACTGCATGAGTTATAAGGAGAGATGCCATTCGCATCATAACAAGCACCAACTCCCTGGATTATTCCGCCAGAGTCTTTACAATCATTTTCTGCTTTATTTGGACTGCAATAGCCACTTTTTTCTAAGCAGCAAAAACCAGTAGATTGAGAACTAACAAAAGGGCTGAACAAACTAACCAAAACTACAAAGAGTCCGAACATTATTAATTTTTTCATCTTGAAACAACAAACGAAAACTCCAATCCAGGATCAACTACATTCCCAGGAGAGGGGAGATCTTTTATATTCACTATCTTAATCAAAGTAAAATCATTTCTAGGATCTGAAAAACAGAACAAATCGCGATAATTAAAGCAATAATCAGATATATCATCGGTACTGCCTCCAGCAAATCCATTTAAAATGCCTCTCACAAGACCATAAACCCCTCCAAAATTATCTTCCAACGTAATGTCATAAGCCTCAAATTTTATTTCAGATCCACCTTTCTTAACAATGACAGGGTAATTAACACCTAAAACAACAAAATCATCAGATATATCAACTTCAGCATGAACAAAATCTTTTCGCTCCTCAATCTCGAAATTATCTTTAAAAATATCTAAAGAACAACCATCGTTTTTAATATAATCCTCAATGTCACTAGCAATTTCTCGTCCTATAATGTTAATATCTAGAAGATTATCCGTAGGCTTATTCAAAACATTATAATTATAAAATGGATGATTCCGATTGTTAGAAGGCCTAAAGTCAAGACTGCTTCTCCCGCCATACATCCTTCTCTCATTTAACTTTTCTATTAATTGTTCGTTAATACATCCTCCAACATATTCTCTTACGCTCTCAACCTGTGTACTGCTTATCCTCCTTCCAACTTGCACATCTTCGCTTGTAAAGAATACAACTAAAGCAGCGATTACAACAACAGCAATCCCAGCAATGACAAAAATCATGCTCACTCCTCTTTTCCCAATCCCTCTTTCCGCGAACGCTTTTCTAAATGGTTCAATCATTTCTTCTTCCCTCTTTCAACCTTTTCCTTAACAGCTTCATTAATGAATTCTATCAAGGTTTTATTTTCCAGAACAGCAGCTAGCTTAGCCTTCTTGTGCAGCTCATCCACAATTTCTATGTTTACTCTCGTCATTAATAACTTACCTAAGTTAGCTTACTAAGCTTATCTAGCTTATTAAGCTTATTAAGCTTATTAATTTAATTTAGCTAACTTATTTTAGGAAGATAAAGTTCTATTTAAATTTACTCTTCTTACCTGATAAGAAAAATTAATAAACAACAAAAAGTTTTCTTACCAAGTATGACGTACAAACTATGGCAGAAAAAACTAAAATTAGATTATAACAAAGACGTGCTGGATATGGTCCAGTTTGGATCTTCCATGATAGAAGGAACGACTCCAAATGATGTAGACATAGCCGTAATATTCCAGAAAATCCCATTAAAGAAACAATTAAATCAATCTCAGGAAATTAAAAACCAGCTAAAAAAAGAATCAGAACTTCCTATTCATATAAATGCTTTTGACCTTTATTCGTTCTTTCATGAAGGAAACTTTACAAGAGAAAATATTTTATTTTACGGGAAAAGTTTAATCACAAAAGATTATTTTTCCAAGATTTTCGGGTTAACTCCAAAAATTCAAATATCTTATGAATTAAAAAACCTAGAGAAAAAAGAAAAAGTAAAACTTCATTACACTTTAAAAGGGAAAAAAGGAAAGTATGGATTGATTAAAAAATATGGAGGGGGTTTGCTTAATCCTGGATTAATAGAAATTCAACCAGAATATGAAAATATATTCTTAGAAGAAATAAAAAAAATAACTAAAAACATAAAAACAAAAAAAGTTTTAATTTAAAACTCAATAAGATTCAACTTTCAATCCAGGGATTCTGGAAAAGTGCTTTATATTTTTGGTCAAAACAGTTTCATTATTAGTTTTGGCAATGCCCGCAATCATGCTGTCTTCTGGATCAATAATTTCTCCTTCAAGTTTTAGTTTTGCATGAATAGACCCTGCCTCTTCTGCAGAGGGAATATCAAAGCCAAAAGAGCCAAAAGAATTCAGAAAAAAGTGAATTTTTTCCAGTTTTTTCTCATTATTAATATCTTCAGCACCCTGCCAGATTTCAAAAACTGAGATAGAAGTAAATAAGAAAGCAACATTGTCTTCATTTAAGTATTTAATTTTCTCTTCGATATTTTTGTCTCCTCTAATTAAATCAATAATCGCCGTGGTATCCAATATCATAATGTAATCCTCGATAATCTCTTCCGGCTCAATAATCTGGATTTTTTTACATTTTCTTCTAGTTTTTTCCACTCTTCTTTGCTTAAAATTCCAGCAAAATCCAATATGTTTACTTTATTCGTAAGCCTGTTAATAACTTCACTAAAGCTTTCATTCTTTGCTTTTTTAAAATTCAGCCGGTCATAAGCCTCTTCAGTAATGGATATAGTTTTAGTTGCCATACATACACGTACATGTATTTAATTTATAAAACTTCCGAGATCAAGGAAATCTTCTACTAACATTCTCAGCCAATAGGGCTTTCAAATGTTTAGCAAGATTCTTGGCACTTCTTTTTTCTTTGTATTCCTCAAGAAGATCTATTAGTTTATGTGCCATATTTCTTTCAGACTCAGTTAAATTTGTTTTCTTTTCCCATTCCTTATGGCAGAATCCTCCATACTCAATCATAAGATCAAAAACACTACCATAAAGCTCTTCCAGTTTATCTTCTGAATCTTCCAGTCTAAGCCCGGTTTTAAACCTTAATTCCCTCATAGAAAAGTAAACAGTTTTATCAAGGACTTTCAAGTCATCAAATAGAGAAACAAATGCATTATAACTATTTAAAACAGATTTGCTTTTTTTCTTTTCCAGTTTTTTAAGACTGCCTTCAACTGCTTCAAACATGGATTCAATGCTTTTGGATTTCTCTACAAGGTATTTGTATTTCTCTGGGTCTCTTCTCTCTATCTCAGTGACCTTAATCCGATCGCTTTTGCTCAGCTCAGAAAAAGATGGATGAGGTGTTCCGGCAATAAGGGCAGCGGCCATCGCAGCAACCAAAGCAGATTTCCTAATCTTCTTTTTCAAATTCATAAACAAATTAAAATAAGATGAACTATTTAAAAATATCTGTGAAAACCTTCAAGAAAAGTCCTCTCTCCTAAACGCCATCGCCTCTCCTTCCAAATCCACTCCGTTCAATACCTCACCAAACAAAATAACATGGTCTCCAGCATCAACTTTTTTAACTAATTTGCATTCGACAGCAGCAACGCAATTTTCCAAAACCGGACTTCCGTTCTCCATCTCCTTAAGCTCAATGTCACTAAAATTATTCAAGTTTTTCCCATTGGTGACTCCAAAATGTCTGGCAATTTCAAGATGTGCATCTCCCAAAATATTAATGCAAAAAACTTCTGTTTCAAGCAATTCTTCATAGCCTTTCCTGTTTTTCCCGACGCTAATCATCAGCATATTTGGTTTAAAGCTAGCTCGGTTAACCCATGCCGTAGTGATCCCATAGTCTTTCCCATCTAGATTAAAAGTTATTACAAAAACTCCATTCATTATTTTTCTTATCGCTTTTTCGATTTCGTCCATTTTATTCTTCAAAAATCATTAGTCTTCAGAAATTCTCGGAGCTAAGATAAAGCTCAAGGCTAATTTATCCATCAAATTGTATTCCAGCTTGAGCGGATAATCAGTACTCCATTTCATCACTACTTTATCACTTAGCTTCCCGCCTTTAATTAGTTTTTTCAGATACTCAATGCTGTATTTAGCGCTAACACTATCCTCTGTGCTAATCTCAGTTTCTTCGCTTTTCAAAAATTCAATATGGGCATTGCTTAAATTTCCATCACCCCTTATAGTTATTCTATCCTTGCTCATTCCAAGCGCAACACTCTCAGCAACAATCCCAACATCTTCAATAGCATCCTCTAACATTTTAGAGTTCATCACAACTTTCGATTTAAATTCCAATTCAGGAACCTGTTGCTCTTTCTCCTCAATGTCAATCAAACTCAAATGGAATAATCTCTGTGAATCCCCTTGCATCTCAATCTTTAATTTATTTCTTTTCTTATCAAGCTCTAATGTTAAAGTATCATTTCCTTTTAATCTTCTTAAAATTTGGTTTAAATTATCTAAATTAACACAGATAACCTCTTTGTCTTCAACAGTATATTCGACAAAAGCGCTGCTCAATAATTTGAAAGTGACAAGAACAACATTGGCAGGATCAGTAGCAATTATCTCTAGTTTATCTTTCCCAATTTTGAACTGAACATCATTCACTAAGTCAGCAAGTATACTAACTGTTTCTTTTAGCAGTCTAGGTTCGGCCAATATGAGTTTCATAAATATCTGTTTGAAAGGCTAATTTATAAAATTTAGTATCTTTAAAAATATAATTCAAAACAGCAGCCATGCAGGTAATAGAGGCTCGATGAAGGGCCAATATAAAGGAGAGGCAACAACTAATGCTGAAATCAACAAAGTATGAGTCCAGTGTTCAGCCATTCCTCTAGCTGCTAACTGCCCATGCACAGCTTTGGAAACAGCATGCATCTTCAAGTTCAATATCAATCCAATGACAATCCTCCCAATCCACATATCACTAAGGAGGGGGATTCCTCTAGAAGCAAGTGTAGTAACATCCAAAAATAATGGCCAATTAAACACAGCAAACAAAGCAACCATCATTAACAGCACAGAGTGAATTCCATGTCCTAACCAATGGCTTCCTCTAAAATTCAAATCGCCATGAATTGCAAATAACTCATATAATCCTAAAATAATGCCAAGAACAATCACCGCATTCCAAACTACCATGCAGAAATATATTTCAAAACTTCTATATAAATGTAACTACTCTTCTGCATTGTAACATTAACGAGGCTTTTTGAAATAAAAGAAACAATATATTTTTAAAAGGCATTTCATTATCAAAATAAGATGAATAAAAAACAATGGTTTGTTCTTGGAATTGGATTAATTGTGATAAGTTTATATCTCGGTTATTTGAATGAAGGTTCATTAAATACTTGTAATATTATGAGTAGTCTTATTGAAGAAACCAATGCTAGACTTAGTGAGCTAGGAAGCAGTGATGAAGTAGAGGATATTTCAGTTTTCAATTGTTATGAGAACGTAGGACAAAGAGATTATTTTAGAAAGTTTATTGGAGGTTTAGGTATTATATTTATTATTCTAGGTTTTTTAGAGCCCAAGAGAAAATCAAATTAAACACTGAACTTAATCAAATCCAACAACTTATTTTTCCCTAACTTCAAATCAATAGCCAATTCATAAGGATACTTATTAATTGCCTGATGTTTTCTCAAAAAATTATAGTAGATTTCATAACCTTTCATTATTGATTTTGCACTTTGCAAATTTCCAAATCCCCTCATAACTTTTATTCTTTCTCTTACTGAATTGTGCAATCTTTCGATTTTGTGGTTAAATCCTCTTTCTTTAGCAATAACAATATTATGGGTAATCTTGCTTGTTTTTAATTTCTTATTTAATCCAAATGCTTTTCTTAAAACTCTTGGATAGCCTTGCAACCCATCAGTTGTTATTATTGTTACTTGCTCTCCTGTTTTTCTTTTAGCGTTTGCCAAGACATTAGTAAGATTTTGAATAGTCCTGCTCCTCATAAAATCAGAGCTGACCATATACCTTGTCTTAGTGTCCATTACATCAACAAACCAGCACTGCTTACCTTTTACTCTATCTTCCATCTCATCACTCATTAACTCATTACCCACCTTCAGATTTAAGGTATCTGTGAATTTTCCTATCTGTGTCATGTATTTTTGAATCCATCTTAGAACCGACATATGAGAAGCATTATGATTATAGAAAACTCCTAAATGCTCTTGAGATTTTCTTAAAGATATTCCAGAAAAATACATATGTATGGCTTGAGTTACCTTATCTGGAGAATTTCTCATTCTGAGAAAGCCATCGTTTTCAGTAAATCTTTTCTTGCAATTTTTACAGAAATAAATTTGTATCTTGCCTCTATTTTCGGTTTTTCTGAATCCTCTTTTTACTACTCCGTTCGATTTACAAAACCTACATTTTACTTCATCTTTCATAATATTTATTAGGCACCCGAAGTATATAAATCTTTCGGAACCCGAATAGTTGTATGAAAAGCTTTATATAGTTAACATTTAATATATTAATTAATTAATATATAATATGGTACTAGGAGATCCTGTATCTGGAAAAGAATTTTTTGATAGGAATAGGGAGAAAGCTATTCTTTATTCAACCTTAGAGGATTTTGAAAAGCATCAAAAAAGGAATGTAGCAATAGTGGGGTTGAGAAAAATAGGTAAGACTTCATTAATCAAAGAGTTTATCCGATTAACCCATAAGAGTAAGCCCAAGATTATCTGCATTGATATTTATCTTCCTGAACAAAGTCCTGCAAATTTCTTTAGGAATTGTATCGGAAGCATACTTTTCGAACTTTTCAGATACCAAGATAATCTTCCTAAAACAAACACTATTACAATTGAAGAAGGATTGAAAATGATTCAACAGGATTTCCCAAGAACTGCATTGGCGATATCCAATTTGGTAGAGTATAATTATCAATCCAAGTATGATGAATCTTTTGATTATCTGTTTTCTGTTTTTGAAACATTAAAAAAAGAAACTGGGAGACGGACTATAGTATTCTTCGATGAATTTCAAAGATTGAGTGAATATTCTAGGGTCATTTCATCTCCCATAGATAAATTTAGAGAAAAAATTATGAATCAAAAAGATATCTTGTATATTGTATCTGGTTCAGCAGTTGGAATGTTAAATAAAATGATCTCATCAACGAATTCCCCTCTTTATGGACACTTCTCAATATTACCTTTGAGGGGTTTTGATTTTAAAGATGCTTATGCATTTATTGTGGGGAAAAAAGGAGATGAACTTTCTCTTGGAGATGAGAATATTTCCTTTTTGTATGAGATAACTAATGGGAATCCATTTTATCTAGATATATTAATACATAGTATAAAACTTCATTGTAAGCTAAACAAATGCGGAATTTCCAATAATGTTATTGAAGAGGTGTTGATTTCTGAAATATTCAAAACTGAAGGAAATATTTATTCCTATTTTAATGCATTAATTCAACAATCTTTAGAAAAAAGCGGTTCAAAGTACTATACTGAAATATTGAAAAGTATTGCTGCGGGAAAAATGAGACCTTCTCAAATAGCAAGAACCATTAATCTTGATCTAACAAGTATCCCCCCTTACTTAAAGAAATTACAAGAATTAGAGATTATCAGAAAGTCTGAACCCGTTAGTATAAACTCAAGAGTGGTTGAATATGAAATAACAGACGGTCTGTTTGAGTTATGGTTAAAACAAGTTTATGAGCTTAGACAAGATCCTCTCTTAAGAGATATGAGCCTGAAATTAAAGGTCTTCAAAAACAATATCTCAAAAATAGTTTCGGACTATTCTTCTGAACTAGGTAAAGGAAATGAGGCTAGGATAAGAGAGTTGTTTACAACTTTTAATAACGATTATTATTTAGACTTGAAAATTCCTAAGTTTGGATCTGTTAAGAGAAAGAATATTGGTCAACATGAAATAGATATCTTTTGTGAAGCTAGTGATGGTGTTTGGATAGCGGAAGTGACAAAAGAAAATATAACAAAAGGCGAAATTATAAATATAAAAACAAAAGTTGATAGTATCGGCTCAGAGGTGGACATAAAGGAAGTTATTGTCATTTCTATAAAAGAGATAGAAAAAGAAGCTGTGGAGTTATGTAAGAAATATTCTTTTCGAGTTTGGACACTTGGAGATGTTAATAACTTACTAAGGAAAAAGAAAATGTTCAGAATTCTAATTTGATGTTTATTCCTCTTCAACAACAATCTTATTGTTTTTGGCAACTACCCTTAATTCCTTGTTAAGAAGTCCTGTTTGTTCAACAACTTTCAGTGGTAGATTGATTCTGTATTTGATATAAACTTTTTCACCAATTTGTTTATCTCGAACTTTCATAATTTTCATATAAGAATGTTAGGAACCCGAAATATTTAAATTTATCGGAACCCTAAAAATAAGCCTCGTTAATGTTACAGAATCCTACTATTCAACCAACAACCAAGCGAATGCGAATATTTATGTTTTAGTTACAACTTTTATTTCAGAATCAGAAGGAATTACTTTATGGCAGCTAAAAAAATGAACAAATTGTCACATGGGTTGGTTGGGTTTTGTTAATCATCATGATAATTCTAATGATTTTCAAAATAATTGGGGTTATATCGTATGCTCCTAAAGTCAAGATTAAAAACGACCTTGATATTTTTTTACGGCATTAATAATCTTCTATAGTTATATTACAACATCCGGGACTTTTTGTTTTGACAGATTCAACAATTAGTACTTGTCCTCTATGATGCTGTCATTATTTTCTTTGGTGTATGCAATTTTTTGAAGATAGTCTAAGATGAAGCATTTTTTGAGAATTTAAGAAGGATAAATTTTCTCAGGTGTAGTCTCTCCATCTGTGACCGCATTTAGCGCATTTGTAAAATCTGGTTTCGCCCTCGTCAGCAGCCCTCGTCTGCAAACTCCAGTAATATGCTTTACCATGCCCGCACTTAGGACATTCAATATCAACTTTAGGATTAACTTCAATATCACTATCAACAACCTCAACTTTCTCTTTCAGTTTAACATTTTCTTTCAGCACAACTTTCTCCTTAGCCATCGGAAAACTTTTCCCGCAATTAATGCACACTAATTTTTTCTTTCCAGATTTATCCGGAACTAATAAACCACCATCATGACTGCAAAATTTCATATTATTCCAACTCCCTTTAGCATGACATTGAACATGACCTTCACCCATCCTAAATATGGTATTTTTAATAAAACTTTCCCATAAACCTGCTCTTTCCTTATTTTCTCTTCAAATGGGAAAACAGCACTGTTATGATCCCCTTTAGTTTGATAATATCCATCTTTAATGTCGACAACCCTATGGATAATCGGTGCATTTCTTATCATGTCATTATATACTATCACGTCTCCTGTTTTTATATCCTCAGCTTTTTTTAATACAAAAATATCTCCTATTTTAAATCCATTGCTCTGCTGGAATGTTTCAAACTCTTCCTTTGTAATTCCTTTCTCTTCATACCAATCCCCGCAAGTATTCCAATATCCAGCATCACTTTTTTTCCCGCACAATATTTCCTCTCGATTAACACAAGAATTCAAGTCTCCTTGTCCTTTCAGATAGCAATCAGCCCAACAATTGGTAGCATCATGCTGCATGCTGCAACTAACAACAGCAACAACAGGAAAACTAGTTCCAAGTATCAGCCCGGAAACAGGATAGACAACAAATTTGATCAGAACAACAGCGAGTAAGATATTCACTAACAGACTAGCAAAACTATCATCTTTCCAGATAAACCACCATAATTTCTTCCAGCTCATAAGCCGCAGACATAAAATTATTTAGCCTTCTTAAACTTTTCATCCATCTCATTTACTTTCTTGCTCAGCCTTGATATAGCTTTCTTCAGGATGTTTTTAGCATCTCCGCCTTCAACAGTCAAGAAAGGATTGCTCACAAGAGAATGATCAATAGTATACCCTGCAATCGCAGTTTTATCATCTTTCCAAATCTCTTTCACTAAAGGATTACATAGAGTATGCCCTTCGTTTTTAATCTCTACTCTTATCTTATTTTTTTCATCAGTAAGAAATTGGACTTCCATTCTCATACCCCATTTACACCACTTTTAAACCTTTCTGTTCATCTCAAAAAATCCAACTTTAACATAGTGCTTATCTCTTTTATGAAACTTCAAGGTTTTCCTCAAAACAAAATTAAACTCAAATAATCTTCTAACTTCAAACTCATCACAATATTTTCTCAAAAAATTCTCACTCTCAATTTTGTGAAAGCTATAGATAATATTTGTAATTTTCATGGCAGCATCCAAAAAAGCTCTATCAGCATGTTTCTTCTGCACTCCAAATGGAGGGTTTTCAATCACAAAATCAACTTTTTTATCAAATGCAGAAACTCCTTTGTTTAAAAAAATCCCATTTTCTAATTCAAGTTTTCTAATATTTTCTTTAGCAATTTTCAAAGTTTTCTCGTCTTTGTCTATGAAATAAACTCTCCTAGCATTCAATAGCAAGCAGCCAATCCCAAGAATCCCACTCCCGCATCCAAAGTCAGCCGCAGTTTTATTCTCTATGCAACCATTCATGTGAAGAAACCACAAAGCTTCAGCAGCAATTTCAGAATCGGTTTTATACTGCTCCAATTTAGCATCCGCATCTTCAAATTCTCTCAATCTAGAAAGAGTCCTAGCTAATTCTTTTTTACTTGATAATGTCGCCAAGTGTAAACCCTCTCATTTCAGAATGATTTAATTTTATTTTTGTATCAGGAGCATCCTCAATAAGTTTGATTCCAAAAAACTTTTCTATTTTTCTCGCAAGTGCAAAGCTAGGCATAATCTGTTTATTTTCTATTTTCTTGATCAAACTCTCCTTCTCATTTAACTTATTCGCAAACTCTTCCTGCTTCAATCCTTTCTTCTCTCTTTCTTTCCTTATCAATTCATTATAGTTCTCAACAATAAGTTCAGAACTTTCATCTTCAGTCTGCCGTTTGATTTTAATTTCAGGTTTAGATTCCTCCACTTTTCCAAGTACGTTTCCAAATCTGCAGCAAGTTCTACAAGCATTAACAATACTACTTTCTATCCTAGCAATAAATAAATCTTCATTTTTCCCGCAAAGATCACAGCTGCTCATTTTTTATCAATAATTCTAACTCATCAAAACCCTGCAACCCATCAAGTTTAATCTTTTCATTAATCAAGATTGTAGGCGTTTTTGAAATGTCATACGTTCCTTTCATAACATTTATCATAGAAATATCCATATCGATAGGTAATGGGATTAGCATCAAATCTTTTCCGTATTTTTCCTTCAAATCTTTTAATATCTCAGCTTGAGTATCCTGCTCAGATTTAACTTCAAATGCAGGATCATTCGCAAAGAAATAAACCAGGTTAATGTACTTAGCCTTGCATTTTTCTTTCAGCACAATGCTGTTCAGCCAGAATTCAACTTTCAACAGGGCATATTTTTTCTTTTCAAGTTCAAGATCGTTTGTTAAAAAGCTTACTCGTTCATACTTTTCAATCTTCAATCCCTCATTATAAACCAAGTCGGCAAACCCCAAATTTTCGCGTATGGCAAAACCGCAGAATCTTGGTTCCAAATTCTGATAATACAAGGTTTGTAGTTTCGCATCATTCCATTGCAAATCAATTCTCTGGAACTCTCTCTCAATGTTTCCTATCCGATTTCTTTCCAACGCAAATCCCAGGAACACCCCAAGTAAAAATACAACCACAGTTAGCACAAGCGCCTTCCAAAACAAATCTCCAAATCTTGCCATATTAATTTACCATTTGATATTGCCCGTAGCCAGTAGATAAAGTGAATGCAGCAGCACTAATGGATACAACGTCAGATAAAAAACTAAATAAAATAGGATTATAAAGTTAGCTCTGAATCCTAAATTGATCTTATTCATGGTCTTAAGTCCGATGTAGGTAAATACAATCGTAAAGATAAAAAGGAGGAATATAAAAAAAGTAAAAACACTTGGAATCAAAAACAAACTAGGCACCTCTAGGATGGTATTCCCATTTTGCATAGAAAAAATCCAATAAGTAACTTTCTGAAATATCCCTCTCCCGAATACATAAACAAAAACAAAAAATCCTGTAATGCTCAGCACATGTGAAATAAAAAATCTAGGAACAACAAAAAGCCCAAACATCTTCAAATTTTTTCTGAAAAAACTATCCCTATATTTGTGCACTGTCTGAAATCCGCCGATGTTCCATCTTAATCTCTGCCTCCACCATTTTCTCATCGTGTCAGGAACATCAGTATGTACTCTAGCGCTTAAGCACATCCTATTTTTATATTTATTTTTCAAAATTTTCCAGGCAATTTCAATGTCTTCAGTAATATTATTTGTATCAAACCCGCCGACTTCAACAAGGAGTTTTTTCCTGTACATGCTCAAACTCCCGGGGGTTACATAGACACTATCAACAAAGTCCAAGATCTTCCTGCCAAATGCAATTAAGAAATATTCAATAGCCTGCAATTTTTCAATTGCTTTTCCAGTATTTTTTACAAAGCAGCTGGCAGTCACAGCCCCTGTTTCAAGATCATCAAAGTACCCAATCATTTTCTTAAAAGAATCTTTCTCAGGATAGGAGTCTGCATCAATCACCGCAATTATCTCTCCTCTTGCATTCTTAACCCCAAAATTAACACTGTCCGATTTTCCAGAGTTATATCCTTTTTCAAAAAATCTTATCCCTTCAATTTTCCTGACAATCTCAGCAGTTTTATCCTTGCTTCCATCATCAATTACAATGATCTCAATTTTGTCTTTAGGATAATCGAGGTTTTTAACAGCATTTACAGTTTCAAGGATACTATCCTCTTTATTGTATGCTGGAATGACGACGCTAATGTCATAAAATCCATTAATCTCTTTTTCAAAATACAGGTTGCCACGGTTTCGAAGGTAAATGAGCAAAATCAGGAATACACTATACAGACTCACAAAAATAAAAAACAGATACACACCAGTAATGAATTCCATCAAGCACCTCTGAATCTGCAATCATTTTGAATTTTTTAAATCTTTCCTAAGAATTTATATAGACTAACAACACCAATATAGTATGCTGATCAGCTTCTTTGAAGAGTTCCCTACGAAACAAAATATGGATAAAATCAAATTGATAAACTTCAAAACAAAACTATATATCGCTTCTCCATCATTGTCAGAATTCAACAAGATAAAGATTAAAAACAAAAACATCAAAGAAATCATTTATTGGCCGGTTTTAAAAAAAGAAGAAGGCTACTGGTTCTCGCCATTTTCAAAAAGGTCTGCATTGAAGAGAAGTTTAAATGAAGTTCCAAAAAACATCTCTGTGATGATTGACTTAGAATTGCCAACAACACAAAATTCAAAACTCTATCTGACGCAGTTCCACAACTTTTATAGAAATAAATCAGCGATAACAAATTTCATAAAGAATCATAGCAATGTATACACTGCAGAGTATTTCCCCATAAGGTGCACACTAAAACTTCTTGGTTTAAATTATGATCCAATAAAATACAAAACGAGATTGATAAAGATGTTTTACACGTCAATGTGGCCTTTCCCAAGAAGTTTCCTAGACAATAAAATTAAAGATTATAAAGAAACATTTGGAGAAAGATTTATTCCTGCATTCGGCACAATAGCAACTGGAATTTCTGGAAAAGAACCAGCCCTATCTCCGGAAAAATTAAGGGCAGATTTGGAGATAGCAGAGAAAAATAACATAACCGAGGCGATCATCTTCAGACTGGGTGGTCTAGATAAGAACCATATAAAAATAATTTCAAAATTTATCTAACGGATAGATATTCTTCTTTATTTTTCTCAAACAGCCAGTAATAAATTAATCTTGATATACCCCAATTTCTTATCCTTCGATCATCAGGCACAACATAAGCATTTATTCTCTTGTATTTCCCTTTAGCTCTGCTAAAAAAATCTCTAAGCTCCCCCCTAGTCAAACTTTCATCAAAGCCATTAATCTCAAAAAAACTTTTTTTATCGCAGAAAACAAATCCGTGGCTCCATGGCCTGAATCTATTTATGAAGTTTTTAAAATTTAAATAAAGATTATTCCTAATCCCCTTTCCCTTTCCCTTTGCCGTTCCAAAAAAAGCACCTTCATCCAAGAGATTATCAACGGCATCAAGCAATTCCGCCCCTATTAGAACGTCAGCATCAAGAAAAATCAACTTGTCATATTTTGCATTTTCGACCCCGAAATTCTTAGCCTTTGAAACATTTCCCTCCTTCAGGCTAAAGGTTTTGTCGGCATATTTTTTAGCAATGTTAAAACTCTTATCAGTGCATCCATTGCATACAACAATTAATTCATAATCCTTAAACTTCTGAGCCTTAATCCTTTCTAATGTATTTGCTAAGTATTTTTCTTCATTGTACACAGGAACAATTATGCTAATGCTCATCTAAAGAATCTCCAAACTTCAACCCCATTTTCTTCAAACAAAAATCTAAAGCCCTCGCTGTTGTATTTCAAAAGATAAATCAGCCCGGATTCATGCCATCTCTGTTTTAACTCTGGATCTAATAACAAGTAATCAATTTGATATCTCTCAAGGACTTCTGTAGTCTTAGTATAATCTTTCGATTCTAAGAGGATAGAAACATCTTTTCTAATGGTTTCAATCTTATCTCTATCCATCAAGCTGTGCCACACACTCTTCTTTCCGTTGTAATCTATCCAATTTCCGTATTCAAGGTCGGCGAAAACAACAGCACCATCAGGCAATCTGCTTAGTGTATTAAAAATATCTTCATTGGGTTTCTCCTTGCTAATCCTATTTGCATAGCTTAATCCTGAAAACAGCAACCCACAAACAAAAATGAGCAGTATTAAATCTCTCACTAGTTTGCTCTCCCATCTGATCCTTAGCAATTCAAAGAAGCAAAGCCCGACAAGTATGCTCAAAAACAAGCCAAAATAGAATATTCCAAATTCAACTTTCAGAGAGAAGAGGAATAGTAATCCAGCAATAGCATAGAATGAAAAAAATCTCTTTCTATCCCAGAAAAACAAAAAGCAAAATGCAACAAATAAGATCGCAAATACGCTGCTTCCGATTTTAGCACCCATGTCAGAAATAATTCCGGCATTGAACTTCCCAAGGACTAGAAGCAGTAGAAAGATCACACCTAAAAGCGAATAGAAAATTTTTTTCTTGTTATATCTGATAAGAAGATAAAGCAGCAAAATAGCAATTGCAAAAACCCCGATCCAAATGTCAAATAAGAAAACAAGAACGACACAAATTCCAGCAATTAAATGTTTTTTATCGAGAAGAAAATAACTAGCAATTAGTGTAAAGAGAAAGGCCATCCCAAATCTCTCTCCGACATTAAACAGATATACAAAAGCAGGCGAGATTATAAAGAATCCTGTCGCAAGCAACCGCTCTTCTAGCTTGAGCATCTTCAAGTTGAAAAAAATAAAAAATACACTAAGCAAACCAATAGCAGGGAGTAAAATATTCATCGGAAAATATCTGAGTAAAAAGTTCCATCCGATGCCTATTCTATCAGTATCTCCCTCTCTAGTCAGATGATAATAAGGTCTGTCTCCGATAGCAAGCTCGCTTTCTCTTAATATTCCAGGAAGTAGCAAAAATGCCAAAGCTAAAATTAAAATCGAGAGTTTAGCAAATAACTTGATATACCTTTGGTGTTCCAAAAAAGATTCCTCTGAAGCAGCTTTCATCATCTGTCCATTTTACCTTCCCGTATTTCAGTTCAGTTTCAATAGGTATAAAAACATAATCTATATTATACCTGGCAATTATCTCAAGTGCTTCTACTTCCGATTTAGTACTATAAAGTCTTTCAATATCTCTATATCTTTCAGAAGTTTCCGGCGCTAATAAGAAGTTATCATCGAGCACAGTCCTTTTCCCGGCAACTGCAGTCATAGTATGTTCCTTTCCAAGGGGAGCAACTATCGTAACATCAGGCAGCGCATTTTCCTCAACCCATTTCAAAACCAAGATCTCATAATCGCTCGGCACATCATCATTCACATGCTTCGAAGCAAGAACAAAACTAGGCACGGCAAGACTCGATATTATCAATCCAAGCACAATCATAATAAAGCTTAATCTATAATAAGGTAGTTTAGTTTTTCCAAGATAGTTCAAGAAAAGGTTCAGTGTAAATGCACTCGCAACAATTAAAGCCACGCTCAAAAACATCATTCCTACCGTTGGTTCAAGAAGTCTGAGCCATAATAGTATCAATGTTGCCAAAGCAAATCCGCACAATAGCATGATTCTATCTTTTTTCTTTATCATCCCCCATATTATTCCTATAAGTCCAAATATCAATGTCAGAGCTCCAACTCTGTACAGCATTCCAAACAAATCAAAATCAAAATAGCTTCCAAGTATCTGGCTCGGAACATTATGCCAGATAACACTAAACCCATATTCTAAAAACGCTTTTTTATAGATCAGAAATTGGATAAAAAAAGTAGAGACAAAATTAAATGCCATCGCCTCCACATTCAGATTGGAGATTTTCATGTTCTCACTCAACCCAAGAAGATAATATACAAGCAGCCCGAGAGAGAACAAGATTGAGACAGGATGCAGTAAGCTCAATAAGAAGGAAAGTGCAACAAACACGCCAATCTTCTTCTCATCAAGATCCATAAATAGATATATCAGATAGAACATTATCGGAATAGCTAGGCTGTAGACTGATGCACTAATCAAGGAATCGACAAAAACAACAGGAATAAACCCGCTCATGAGTGCAATAAACAAAGCCAGCTCCTCATTGTCGACAATTTTTTTGCTTAGTAAATAAACTACGAAGACAAGTGAAGAAGAAAATAAGGCAGGAACTAACTTGAAGACAAAGTTTCCAAACATCAAGCTGAAAACAGCCAGCACGTAATGCCAGAGCGGAGAATACAATACATCTCTCCCATTATAACTTAGCGTATCATAAAAAAGCGGCTTCCCGGTTTCAAGGATATGTTCGGTATATCTTTCAATTAAGTATCCCTGATTATCTAAGTAAGGCGTCTGAAGAGAAAAATACAGCTCAGCAGACAAAACAACAAGAAAAATCAGTATCAAAATCCGATGATTTCTCTTAACCTGCATCTTTTGAAAATAATAACTACGCTATATAAATTTATTTAATCCTAAGCAGCAAGATAAGATTATGTCCTCTATAATAACCCACGAAGCCCTTTATGAAATCTTGTCAAAAGAAAAAACAAGACAGGAATTGCAGAAGATAGATCCCAGTTTTTTAAAGCAGTTATCCTCTTATCTGGAAGAGAAAGAGATTATACTAAAGTCGCAAAAAGAAAAAAACTCATTCCCGGAGGAGATTAAGAATACTGAAAAACAGCTAAAGACGATAAGGCAGATTGCCAACGAGATCATAGAGAGAAGAAAGAGGAAAATACTTGATCTGGCATTGCTTAACTCGAGAACAGAAAACGCAACAGAAGCAAAAAACCTGTTGGAAAATGAAGAAGACCTTTACAACTCAATCCTCTCATCACTAACACAGTTTTCAATTAAGGAAAAAAGCGAGCCAGCACCAGAATCGAAAGTCTTAAAAAATCAAAATTTAGAAAACACAAATACAACTTTAATAAGATTCATGCGCTCAGTGCCGAGATTTGTAGGGGCTGACTGCAGCGTCTATGGCCCGTTTGTAAAAGAAGACGTGGCAAACCTGCCTGAAAAAACAGCGCAGGTGTTGATAAACAAAAACAGAGCGGAAAAGATCCAACATGAAAACAGTTAAAAAGAATTAATCTTTTTCTTTATCAGAACCTTTCAAGTATATTGCACTTGACCAAGAGGCTAATCCTGAAGCCATAAATAATTCATACAGATCTGGAAGTTCACTTAATTTATGTCCATCTTCAAAAAAGAAATTATAAACTCCATCCACTATTCTACCCCCATAATATATGCTTGATAAAAAGATTGGCATTCTAACTTTCTGCTGTATATTATTATATGCTCCACTTATAGATTCAAAAAAAAACGTTGTTTTGGAGACAATCTTTCCTCCATTCCTCAATAACCAGTCTTTTTGAAATCCCATTTCCATCTCTTCGCTAAATTTCCTATAACCTTCCGGGTCTCTAACCTTTTCTTTCTCACACATATAACCAAAAGAAGAAACTACATCAGCACTATTAAGAACATAACCCGAAAATCCGAGGGCAGTTTCCCAATTTGATCCATTAAACGTAGAAAATAGACCACCACCGAATAAGCATAGTTTTGCACAATTACTGTAAATCCAAGATAATTCTTGATTATCATGCAAATCGATGAGTCTATCATTTAAACATGTTTTATCATATATCCTCCTAGAAGTTGAAATCAAGAATCTACCAATAATATCATCAAGGGTTCTATACGGGTTCATTTAATTATTTATCACTACTTCAAAATTTAAAGGTATGTAGTAATATGCATTACTATAAACCAAAGATTTAAGAATTAGCTTTTTCAAAGGATAAATATGGAAATTCAGGTATTACAAGAACTAGGATTAACTGAAAATGAAGCAAAGATATATTTATTTTTATTAGAAAAGGGCCCATCAACTATAACCGAGATTATAAATAAACTTCCAATTCATAGAGTAAATGTTTATGATATACTAAAGAGGCTCGGAGAGAAGGGTTTAGTTTCTTACATAATAGAGGGAAAACACAAATATTTTGCAGCAACAGATCCTTCTTACTTCCTAAAAATATTAAAAGAAAAAGAAGATCTCTTCAATAAAATCCTTCCAGATCTAGAATCTAAAAAGAATTCATCTATACACAAACATGAAATAAGAGTTTTTCAGGGTAAAAGTGGCATCAAAGCGATTATGGAAGACATGTTAAAAGAAAAACAAACAGTTTACGTATTTGGAGCCCAGGGGAAATATGAAGAAACATTACCAATATATTTTCAACAATTTAATAAGAAAAGAGAAAAAGAAAAAATAAAATTAAAAGTAATTTACAGTGAAAAATTAAGGGAATTAAGAAAGAAAAATCCAGTTATCTTTTCAGATGTTAAATACATTCCAAGAGTTTATGATAGTCCCTCAACAACTTTTATTTATGCGGATAAAGTCGCAATTATAATGTGGATTAATCCACCTATAGGAATTTTAATTGAAGGTAAAGAATTAACAAAGAGTTATATGAATTTTTGGGAGATTTTGTGGAGAATAGCAAAAAAATAATCACGGCTCAACTCTCTTAATCTCTAATTTATCAAAGTCTTTATCATAAGAATAAATTTCAGAAACATTATTGAGCAAAGCGACAGTGTAATGAACGAGATCGTTAAATTTCAGTTTATACTTTTCAGCTCTCTTAAGGGACTCGAAATAAATGGTGTGGTTAATAGGAATAATTTCAAGACTGCCTAAAGAAAGAAGTTCCCTCAAAACCTTGACAGCAATAGTAGCATTCTTGAATTTTTCTATAGTATAAAAAGATTCAACCAGCACAAGGAAATCAGTAACAAGGTTTATAGATCCTTTACTCACTTCCTCCAGTAAACGCCTGGAATTCCTCTTTTTGCTTTCATCAAGGTCGACAAAAGCATTCACAAAAATATCAGTATCCATGAAGCATTTGGTCTCGTATGTATTCATTCTCAATCTCTCTAATGGTTTTATTAGTCTTATTCTTAACCTTATCACATTCTTCAAATAACTCCTTCAAAGATTTAACCCCGATAGGCTCCACAATCAGCCTTTTTTTTCTCTCATCCAAGTCAATATCAAGCACAGTATTCTCATCTATTCCAAGCTTATGTCTGTAAATTGCAGGTATCGTCAACTGCTGTCCTTTAGTTAATTTTGTTAGCATTTTCTCATGATGTCATGAACTCATGTATTTAAACCTTTCTATCCGATTTTAAAAAAGCTTAAAAACACTCCGAAGAAAAAGAATTGAAATGAAAATTCCTAAAACACAAAAAAGATTCTGTCCAAGCTGCAGAAAACATACAGAGCAAAAAGTTACCCAGCTGAAGACAGGAACAAAAAGAGGTTCATTAAGGCGAGGTTCAATTCAAAGAGCGATGAAAAGAGGGAGAGGAGTTGGCTACGGCAATAAAGGAAGATGGGGTTCAAAACCGACAAAGCCAAAAATGACAGGAGCAAAAACCTCAAAAAAAACTTATTTGAAATATACATGCAAAGTATGCAACAAGTCGACAATGACCAGAGCAGGCACCAGAACAAAGAAATTGGAGATCGCATAAGATGAGAGCAGTAAAAGAGCCAAGTAGCAAATTCATTAAGATACGTTGCGCAAACTGCAAGAATGAGCAGGTTGTATTCGGAAAGCCCTCTTCAAAAATAATTTGTTTAGTCTGCAGTACAATCCTAGCAGAACCCACGGGCGGAAAAGGAAAAATAAAAACCCAAATTCTAGAGGTTTTGGAATAAATGTTCTATCAAAAAAAAGGCTTGCCCGAAGAGAATGAAATCGTGATTTGCACGGTAAAAAAAATTCTTCCGCACGGAGTTTTCGTAGGCCTCGACGAGTATAAAGATAAAGAAGGCTTAATCCACATCTCAGAAATTTCTCCAGGAAGAGTCAGAAATATTCGCGACTTTGTAAAAGAAGGAAAGAAGATAGTCTGCAAGATTCTAAAAATAAACATAGAAAGGAATCATATTGATCTGTCGTTAAGAAGAGTTACTCAATCCCAAAGGATAAACAAGAATACTGCTTACAAGCAGGAGCAAAAAGCTGAAAAGATTTTAGAAGTTCTTTCAAAGAGATTAGAAATTTCATTAGAAGAAGCATATAAGCTGATTGGAAACAACTTGATAGAAAAATACAATTCATTGTACGAGGCTTACGAAGAGATAATTGCAGATCCAAAAGTGATCAGCACGTTAAAACTAGATAAGAAAGTAGAAAAAGCATTTCTCGAACTTGTCCAAGAAAAAGTCAAGAAAAAAGAAGTAAAAATCTCTGCAACAATAACTCTATCCTCAACGCTCTCAAATGGAATAGTAGTGATAAAAGATTTGCTGAAAAAGATTCAGGTTAACGGAACAAGGATAATTTACCTCGGTGCTCCAAAATACAGGCTTACATTAACAGCAGATGATTACAAAACTGCAGAGAAGCGTCTTTCAGAAGTAGAATCTATAGGCTCAACCATGATAAAAGACAAAGGTATTTTCAAAATAGAAAGAGATGACAAAAGAAATACTTAAGTGCCAAAAATGTAATTCTTACACATTAAAGGATCATTGTCCTAAATGCGACGGCAAGACAATTTCCCCAAAACCGGCAAAATTCTCGCCAGAAGATAAATTTGGAAAATACAGAAGGGCATACAAGCAAAGCCAACCATCACAAAGCTTATAAAAACAATACTCCTAGATTTATCGATGACATTCAAAATAAAGTCCTTCTCAAATCCAAAATTAAAAGATCCGATTCTGATAGAAGGCCTGCCTGGAATGGGCAACGTCGGAAAGATAGCAGTTGATTTTATGATAGAACACATGCAAGCAAAGAAATTTCTCGAGATTTCTTCTCACAATTTCCCTAACTCTGTTTTCGTCAATGAAAAGAATTTAGTTGAACTGCCAAAGATAGAGATGTATTATAAAAACATGAATAATAAATCAATAATGTTTCTTGCAGGTGACATCCAACCGACGGATGAAAAATCATGCTACGCTTTTTGTGAAGAAATTTTAGATGTAATAGAAAAGTACAAAGCAAAAGAAGTGATTACATTAGGTGGAATAGGTTTGCCTGAAAATCCTAAGAAGCCCGCTGTTTATAAAACAGGAAATGACAAGAGATTAATAGATAAGTACAGGGCAAAGCAGGTTTCAACAAGCCTGTATGGTTTTGTAGGCCCAATTATTGGAGTATCAGGAGTTTTATTAGGATTAAGCGCAGAAAGAAAAATTCCGGCAATCTCATTTCTCGCAGAAACATTCGGCCATCCCAATCATCTTGGAATAAAGGGAGCAAGAGAGATACTGGATGTTTTGAACAAGAACTTAAAACTAGATCTTGACTTGACAGAACTGGATGCAGAAATCTCAGACATGAATGAAGAGTCCGAATCAGAAAAGCATTTCTTCAAGGACATAAAGCAAAAAATCCAGCCAAAGGCAGATACTACTTACATTGGTTAACAATGAAAATAAAATGTAAAAAGCTGACACAAAACATTTATCATTTAATTTTTCCATCACAATGGCAACTAGCCAAAACTCTTCTAAGGTTTCAAGAACATTTTGAATCACCAAAATTCAGAGGGAAAATTTTTAGTTTGGATGAATTTAAGAGATGGTACATAGCCAATTCTCCTCTAGGCAAAAAAACAGGAAAATTTACTTACTGCAGAGACTGGGACGGTTTTAATATTCCTTCTAAAATATTATTGCCTTTCTATAAAGGAAGATTTGACCCTTTATCTATAGAAGAACAATCATTACTAAGATTATTCAAAAATAAAAGAAAAGGAAGATTCTATATCGTAGCAACATCCAAAAATTCCAGCCAGCATCTCCTTAATCATGAGATAGCACATGGGCTTTATTATACAAACCCAGCTTATAAGAGAGAAGTAACTAGAATATTAAATAAAATTGATAAGAAAGTAGAAAAAAAGATTATAGATTATCTCGCAAAATATGGCGGGGGCTATCATCCTAGTGTATGGGCTGATGAAATCCATGCTCACATAGTTGCAAACTTGAGTTATCTAAAAAAACAAGGCGTAGATGCATACGAACTGCTAAAAATTAACAAGGAGTTAAATGATGTATTTAACAAATATTTCAAGCACTAAAACTCATTCAATGTTGTATTTCAATAATAAATTTATCTTTAGATTCAGGATAAACCAAAACTTCTTTACCCTTTTTTAAGTTGCCAAAATTAATCTGATTTTTGCTCAGCCTTATTGCAAGCCCATTCCCCAAAGCATTTAATTTTGTCTTATGCTCTAGTCCCCATAATCCCTTCTTTTTTGCAGATTCGTCTATTTGATCTAACACTTTATCTTCATAAAACTGTTTCCCACATTCGCTGCAAACCAAAGTTGGAAACTTCCCTAAATCTACTCCCACTAGGATATAATCCAGATTTTTCTCTTCTATTTTTCCTTCACATTCCGGACACTTGTCAAGTTTCATTTTAATCAATATATATCGTTTTTAGATAATATCCCTCTCCATCCAATTTTTTGTAAGCAATTTTAATTTCTCTATATGAAGCAAGGAAACCGTCAGTCTGCTTCGATATTGCTCCTCTTTTAACCGCTCTTTCAATCTGCTCCTTTGATAAGCCATATAAAATTCGTTTGTCATTCGCATGTTTACTATAAATGATTTCAACCATCATTATACCTTGTTATAACAACTACTAACTTATATAACTTTCGGTTTATTTTTGAAATAATTTCTTAAAACTCCCCCAAACTTTTCTGCGTTTTAATTTTATCTTTCTCATTCAATTCAATCACCCCGTAAACCCCATCAAAGCCTGCTTTTATTTTCAGTTTTCCTTCCCTGTTCAATATAATTATCTTAGCCAGTTTCTCATGAACGATTTTTCTGAGCTCGTTTTCAGAAGCATTGAGCAAAACATTGAGCTCATTTCCAAATTCCTCAATTAATTTATCATAGATTTTCCAAATATTTTTAGAATTTAATTGTTTAATCCCATACACAGCAGAAATTAGTTCTTGCAGTGGAATCAAAGAAACAAAGGGTTTGATATTTTTTCTTTTGTATCCTTCAGGTCTATCAGCCATTTTTTCAATTCTATCAGCAACTCCGACTATCAATTTATTTCCGCATTTTGGGCAAATTTGATTATTTTTCAAAGATTCTTTAGGGTCTAAAACAATTCCACAATTTCTATGTCCAGAATAATGATATTTACCGTAAAAAGTTGGCGTTTCGATTGTACTCTTAAGTCCTTCACCAGTTCTAATTGCTTTAAGGAAATTTTTATAGCTCAACTCATTAAAATCAAATACAGTTGCTTCTCTTCCTAAGCGGTAAGGCCACATGCTATGTGCATCGCTAAAACTAACTAATTGAAATTTGTCCAAAGCACTTATTCTCCAATTATCTGCGGGATCGCTGGACATCCCTGTCTCTAAAGCATGAATATATTTTGTATTCTCTTGGAAGCAGTCCTCAACTTTATTCAGCTGATTATATTCACCCATAAGAGAAAAATGTGGTGTCCATACATGAGCAGGAATAATCTCAATATCCACATTTATGCTTCTCATCATATCTATTAATTCAACACTATTAAATCCAAAAATTGGTCTTCCATCATAATCTAATCTTCCTTTGCTGCCGAGTTTATCAATTATTTGTTTAGCAGTATCTAAATTAGGTGAAAAAATTAAATGATGAACTCTCTGTCCTTTGTTTCTTTCTTTATCAGTATATATCAAACTAATTTCTGTTTGCAATAAAAATGGGAATTTAGTTTTAGTCCACAATATGCCATTATTATCTTCTTCCAATTCATTAGTTATTGTTTTAAATTGTATTGGATGTTGAAAGTCCCCCGTACCAAGTAGGTTCAAACCTTTTATCCTGGCAAATTTTTCTAAATTTTGAAAAGTTATATTCTTGCTTGTAGCTCTTGAATGCGAAGAATGAATCTGAAGATCACTTATAAATTCCATTTTATATACTCTCCCATTCTGTTAATAGAATAAATATTATACTTGATAGCCAAAGATTTATAAAACTCTTCTAGATAATGTTTTTGTTTTATAAATTCATTTCTTAATTTTATTACATCCTTATTATTTACAATTTTTGTTTTAGGAAGAGATAAAAAGTATTTAAGGAATCTAAATCTCTTCATTGGACTATGCAAGTATGCTCCATTCATTAATAATTCTAAATTTTGTTCCCAATTAGTATAGATAACAAACCGATTTTTATTTATAAGCCCAAATTTGTATCCTTCAAAAATCCTTTTATATTTATCATAATTTTTTGCTTTAGAATCAAAGAGAATATGATGAGTTATACAAGCTTTATTTTGTAAGATTGGAGAACCATCACCAGATAAGAATCCATCAATAAATTTAAAATTTTTATCAAGATCTAATTTATAACATAAGTTTACAAATATCTCTTTAATTATCTTACTCGAAAAATATAATTCTAAAATTCCTTGGGGAGATCTAACATTTTTGTTAAAGTGCAAATTTTTAAAGAAATTTGTTATACCTGTTTTTTCAGTCCAAAAATGTTCTAATTCTGATTTTTTAGATTTAAGATTGGGATTACAACAAATACTAACAAGAACTTTTTTTCTTGGAATACTAAAATTTCTTTCAACAAAATTTAAAACAACGTTAATTGCTTCAGGCCAAGAATTAGTAAATGTTGCATCAATTTTACCTCCTTCAGTTAAATACAATCCCAAAACAAGGGGGATATTTTTATCCTGTAAAATCTCTTTTTTAACAAGAATATCTTTCTTATAGTGCCCACCAATAACGTAAGAAGAATCATCATCAAAGATATATATGGGAGTTTTTTTTGAAGTAAATTTTGGTATATATTTCACAAAATCAACATTTTTTCTATCTAGAAGTTTCTTCTTAGATTTAATATTTAATACTTGAATTTTTATATTCTTAAAATTTCTTTCGGCTTTTAAAGAAATTATAAAACTATTTCCTACTAAATGCAATTTCTTGATTCTCAGATTGAAGTTTCTCTCAGTATATATCTTAAGAAGTGCTACTGCAGGAAGTTCATAAATAAACCTATCTAAAATAGTGTAAGGGATAGATGAAGTACCATCAGAACGAATATGTGGAATAAAAGTAGAATTATTTAATAATTTATATTTTATTTGTGAGAAATTAATTCCGGCTTCACGTCGATTAAACATTATATAATTTAGGTATTACTTCTATATAAATATTTAGCAAGTATATTATGCAATTATAAGTCAGCAATAATTTCCATAATAAAAATATAAAAGAAATAAAAAACTTATAAACTTATAAACTTATTTAAGCGCCTTTATTAACAGTCACTGCTTTTGAAATTTCCTGCAAGTAGTTGTAGTTCAAAGTTACTGCAATGCTTTCTTTGAATGCACTTCCGGAATTGCTCACGTCTCTCTTGCATCTCAAAACTCCATGCCCGCCTCTCAAGTCAACGACGCCTTGATTGGTCTCAGTTTCTGCATCTCTAAAGCTGCATTTAAAATTTGTTGGCATAGTAACTTGCACTTGATTCAAATCACTTCTTTCCAAGCCTCTTTTGCAAACCCCAGTAGCAACTACATCCCCCGTTCCAACGTTATTAATGTCTAGAGTAACTCTGACAAAATTAGGACCTTCTTGCTCTCTTAAAGAAGTTATTTGCACAGGAGCTCCGGAATTTTCTTTCTCCCTTACTATATTCTCCGTTGTTATAATCTCACAATCATCAGTTCCAGTAACAGTTCTTGCAGTGCTAGGCACACAGAAATCATCTATTTGAACTTTAGTTTCGTAAGGATAACACACACTAACACCAACCTCCAAAGGAACACTATCTCCTAAAATTTCTCCATTGTAAGTAACAGTTCCAAAAGGTACAACAAGGCTATCCTCAACCCTCTTTCCTTCACTTTCTTCAACACCAGCTATAAAAGCATCATTGCCAGTTTGCTTATCTTCATTACTCGTTGTGATTGAGTTGCTAGAATATAAAGCTCCTGTTAAATATAAAGTAACTGAATTCTCTCCAATATCAGCCTCTCCTTTGTTTATTATCTCGACATCAATTGGAAACTCTTCTCCCTTAAATATTCCACTAAGAGGAGGAGCGTCGTCGACAAAATCAATTACAAGCCCTTCCTTTCCCCCTAAAAATCCACCTTCTCCTTTTTCCTTACTTCTGTCGCAAGTCTGTCCGGAAACAAGGAAGATTGCTACAAATATTAAAAATAAAAAGTACCCTTTTTTTTTCATTTTTATTCAGCCTCCGATGTAATATCTTTCTTAATTGTGAACTCACCTCTAATATGAGATAGATATCCATATGTTAATTTAATATTTAAAGGTAACGAAAAACTCTCGCCTTTAGGAACTTTGATTCCAGAGCAAAATGCCTGTCCCTCTCCGTTAATCAGAACAACTTCACCGCCATTTTTGCAGCTTCCTTTCCCAAATCCAGGCAAGTCAATTTCAATGTTTACTTTGTTTTTATCTTTCCTTTCAAAGCTGCATTTCCCACTATCCTTATCATCGCCAATTTTTTCAGCTTTTATAACCTCGCCATCATCTTCGTTTTTGATTTTAAAAGTAAAGAATAATTCATTCTCATCTCCTCTAGGAATAATGTCCTCTTTCAAATAAGTAACAGAAACAGGAGCACCCTGTCCTTTACTTCCAAGTTTAATCTCTCCAGCATTACAAACTGCTTCCCTTTCATTCATAGTCAAATCTCGAATACAAATAAGCGGAGCTAAACTAGTGCTGTACTCATAGCATGTTTTGGCAACTATAGGATATCCAGTATCAACATTGACTTTATAATCTTCATCAACAGAAAACCCATCCCACTCTGTCTCTCCATAAGTTTTTATCTCTCCCCCGGGAAAATTTTTCCTCCCAGAGAGTTCTCCAAGTTCAAGACAACTATCAGATTTTGTAAATATGCTGTTAGGTAGAGACCCAATGCAAACCCTTCCGGCTGAAACATCTTCAAAGCCCCGATTGTGCACATCAAGCCAAATTCCAAAGTCAATCCCCTTCCAAACTTCTTTAGGTGGAAGTCCGTCGACAAAGCTCAAAACAATTCCTTTTGTTCCGGAGAAATCATCTTCAGAAATTCCTTCTTTATTTTTCCCAAGCTCGCATTTCTGCCCAACTACAAAAAACAAAGCAATCAGAATAATAATTATCTTCAGTTTACTCATCAATCACACCTTTTTAATAAAAAAACAGGAATTCGTATAAAAATGTTTCTATGGATAAACCAAAGCAGGACTAGCCTCTCCAATTAAAGGGGCATTTATTGGGAAGGAGATTACATCTTTCTTTCCAGTGAGGATTATCTTGATAAATAGAAAATTACTTTGTTGCTTTGTAAAAACTTCAGCACCAATCAGAGTAAGCAAGAAGTCACCCGTAACCAGCTTCTCCTCCTTATCGGAAACACTATCTCTAAGAAAAGTAGTGGCATTCAAAAGTTCTATCGGGGTTAAGTTTCCATCAGAATCAAAATCAAGTATCAAATCTCCCATCTCAATACTTCCCTTACTATCTCTATCATTATAAAGAAAAAGATCATCACTTTTCTCATCATAATCTATGTTAAATCTCATCTTTCTAACCAAGTTCATTGCATATAAAAACTTATCTTTTCAAAAGCTTTTCAGCTCTTTTCTGCCACCTCTTGTTAAGTTTGACAACTGTTTTGACAATTATTTTCTCATTAAATTTAATTACATATATATGGCATTGTGTTTTGCTATATCCTAAATAACATTTGAATTTTTCCAGCCTATCCTCATCAGGTTCAAGCATATTAGCAAAAGAAAGTCTTTTAGACGGATTTAGCAGGTTATATTTGACTTCATCCAAATCAATATTTCTCTTTTGCCCTCAATACAGCATGTGAGTCTATCTCAATGCTATTTATATTTTTAAACTTCTTTAAATGTCTAATAATCTGATCTTTATAGTTCATTCAAGACGAATATTCCATTATATTTTTAAATGTTTAGAAGATTTCAAAATAATAATACCATAAAATTTAATAAGTAAGATGATTACTACAAAAAGATGAATAATAACAATAAAAAAACAGAACTCTTGTTAATTATAAATTCGTCTTTGAATATACTAATGCTAATTATCATTGGTGATTCTTTCTTAGATATAATCGGGCTTGCTCCATGGCTATCCAAATATTCATTGCTAGCCCCATTTGATTCCATAATGTTATTAGCAGTTCCAAGTATTATTCTAAGTTTTGTTGTAAGGCGTAAAAAACAAAATTTAACTAAATTTTTTAAGACATTGGCTTTAATAAATTTCATTGTATCATTAATTATAATTATATTATCAGGATTATTATTAGTCCTCATGATTTATATGCTTAGGGGACTTAAGTAAAACTTATGCAATAACATCCTCTGCTTTTATCTGATCCTCTTCAGGCTGTCTTAAAGTTACATCTCTCTCAGCGATTATTGTATATTCATATAACATAGTAGCATTTACATAACCCGTCATCACCAAGTCAGAAATTGATCCGCCTAAAATCCTTTCATCGATTCTAACTTTGCAAGTGCCAAAATTCTCTCCGCCAACTTCATTGTTCAATGCATTATTAATGGAAGTAAAATATTCTTCCATCAATACTCCGTTGCTAAATTTTTCGCATCCTGTATCGCTAAAACTCATCCCATCAGGAAGTTCAATCTCAAATTTTTCAAGCTTGAATTTGTTTTCAGTATTTTTGTTTTTAAATGCAAATCTTAAATTATATTCATT